>JAZUJV010000001.1:0-6558 GCA_045642945.1 Eubacteriales bacterium
CGTCAGGGTTTCAAGTCGGATATTACCTGTTTTATCTCCCTTTCGAAGGCGGGCTCGATACGCATTTTCTTTTCAATAAAGTTTATCGAGTTTATGACCGTCGTATGGTCGCGTTTATTGAAAATCTTTGCTATCGAGGTCTGGGCGAGATTAGTCGTTTTTCTGATAAGATATATCGACGTATGCCGTGCAAGCGCGATATCGGCGTTCCTTTTCGAGGATTTCATCTCCTCGACGGTAACCCCGAAACGCTTGTTGCTGTATTCGAGCACGCGGGATATCACCGATTCGTCGCTCTTCATGCTCGTAAAGAACTCGGAAAGCACCTCTTTCGCGACTTCGTAGGTACAGACCTGACCCGTCATCAGCGTATGGGCTTTTAATTTTTTTAAAGCGCCCTCGATCTGTCTGACGTTGGTGGTTATGTTTTTGGCGAGATAATAGAGTATTTCGAGCTGAAGGTCGCAATCGTAATCCATCGCTTTGCGTTTGAATATCGCGACGCGCAGCTCCAGATCGGGCGGCTGGATATCGGTAACCAAGCCCATCGTGAACCTGCCGCGCAATCTTTCCTCGAGGTTATCTATATCCTTCGGCGCGCAGTCGGAAGAAAGAATTATCTGTTTTTTGTTGGAATACAGCGCGTTGAAGGTGTTGAAAAATTCCTCCTGCACCGTCATTTTTCCGGCAAAGAACTGCACGTCGTCCACGAGCAGCACGTCGACGTTGTTCCTGTATTTTTCGCGGAATTCAAACGTCGTCTTCTGCGCCAGCGCGTTGACGAGCTCGTTCATGAATTCCTCGCCCGTAACGTAAAGGATATTATATTTTCTGCCGTCGGGCTTCGTTTTCTTGCGCACCTCGTTCATTATTGCGAACATAAGATGCGTTTTGCCCAAGCCCGAGGGACCGTAAAGGAAAAGCGGGTTATTTAATTCGGCGGGGTGATTCGCTACCGCCAGAGAAGCCTGCTGTGCCAACTGGTTCGTCTTCCCTACCACGAAATTTTCGAAGGTATATTCGGGATTGAAGCGCATTTTATAGGCGGATTCCTGTTTTTCCTCTTTTTCGTCCGAAAGCTCCAAAGCTTCTTCCTCTTCGGAGATGAGAAGCAGATCACAATCGAACCCGACGACGTTCGCGAACGCGGATTTTAATACGTCGTAATACTGCACCTCGACGAAATCTTTTCGGTTCTGCGGCAGAGAAACGGTTATTTTTTTATTATCGAGCCCGACGACCTTCATCGGCTCGAACCAAAGGCTTACCGTTGCCGACGAATATTTTGTTTTAAGGTCTTCGAGCACGAAAGTTTTTATTTGTCTGTATTCGGCTTCGGTCATTTTTTGCCCCTATAATATATATATATAGTTATATTTATTATATTATAGCAAATAATCGGAAAAATGCAATACATTTAATAATAATTGTAGAGATTTTTCCACAAAAAGTGTTTTGACTTTAAAATTTACCGTTAAAAGCGCGTTTATGTTGACATTTATTCACAATTTGTTATAATCTATGTATCAATACCGACGGAGGTATATATGATTTTCGCAAAGATTCGGACTTGGATTTATAAATTAAGATACGTTCTTCTCGCGCTCGTGGCGCTTTTTCCGTTTTTCTATGAGCTTACGGATAAAAAATTCGAAAGTCTTTTTGAAAACAGAAACGTTTTTCAGGTCGTTTTGCTGTTTATCCTGATCATTTTGTCGGTATGCTTCTGGTATATCTTCATTTACGACAAAAAACGCGGGTTCACCGACGGTGATTTCGTATTTTTGATAGTCGCCTTCGGGCTTGCCGTAAGGCTTTGCTACGTCATTTCGACGGGCTGGAGTTCACGTCAGCACGACGTCGGCGGCTCGGAAGGACATCTCGATTATATAAAATATCTTTATTCCGAAAGCAAGCTGCCCGATTTCGACGTTTCGAAGCATTGGCAGTTCTATCATCCGCCGCTCTGGCACACGGTTTGCGCTTTATGGCTCAAATTCTGCGACCTGATAGGATTTGCGGGCGACGGAGTTTACGAATCTTTACAATGCTTTTCGCTTTACTGCTCCGGCGCGATAATGCTTATCTCTCATAAGTTTTTCAAGCTCTTCAAGCTTAAAAAAACCCCGCTTTACGTGGCTTTGGGCATCGTGGCGTTCCACCCGACGTTTATCATTCTTTCGGGAAGCATAAACAACGATATTTCGTCGCTTACGCTCGCGCTCGCCGCCGTCGTCTTCGCGATAGAATGGTACCGCGAGCCGAAGATCAAAACTATTATTCCGATCGCGCTCGCCATCGGGCTTTCGATGGGCTTCAAGCTCTCGGGCGCGCTCGTCGCGATAGCCGTGGCAATGCTTTTCGCCGTAAAATTCTTCTCGAAGGAGACCGAAAAAAAGCTTCCCGTGTTCGGGCAGTTCTGCGTTTTCGGGGTGATCTGCGTTCCGCTCGCGCTGTGGTGGGAGATAAGAAACTTTATTCTTTATAAAGTCCCGATAACCTTCGTTCCCGGGCTCAGAACCTACGAAAGCTTTGAGGCTACGCCGAAATACAGTCAGTTTATCGGTTGGCGAAGTATCGGAGAACGGCTTTTCGACATTTCCTCGATTTGGGAAAACGGCGTTTACCCCGCGAGAGCGACGGAATTTCTTATTGACAAATACGGATTCGAATATTTCGAGCATAATATTCCCGTCGCCGCGGCGAAAAGCTCGGTTTTCGGTGAATACTATATAGGAAAAGACGAAAAGCTCGGCAGTATTTTAGCCGTGATACTCTTCTATTCCGCCGTGATAATCGCGCTTTTGTCGCTCGCGGGCGGCATCTATACGCTTTATAAATCGGTCAAGGGCAACGGAAACTACAAGGCGTTCAAGGACGCGGAGGGTTACGACCCGATGGAGCTTATCTCGACTGTCGTTTATTCCGTCGTGATGCTTATTTCCTACGTTTCGTTCTGTTTTAGCTATCCGCATTACTGCACGATGGATTTTCGTTATATCGCGCTTATAACCGTGCTCGGCGCTTTGCATCTCGGTTTGCTTTTAAGAAACAAAAAGTCGCCGAAGGCTTTAAAGATCGTTTCGGGGCTCGCCGTCGTTCTTTTCGCCGTTTCCGGAACGGTTTTATACACCGTGTTTATCTGAAAAAACAACTAAATATTGTGGTTAAAAAAACAAAATATCTATATATGGCGATATGCCGAAGACCGCTTATAAAACGAAGAAAAATACTTGACAAACGGCGGTTTCGCGGTATATAATATACGTTGCCGCGCCTTGCGGGGTATTTGAAATATCCATCACGGACGCAAGAAAAAGCGGTCAATCTTAAATTTCGTTTTACTCTTACGGGAGGTGTAAAAATGCTCAGAACTTACCAGCCTAAAAAAAGACACAGAAAAATGGAACACGGCTTCAGAAAGAGAATGGCTACCGCCAACGGCAGAAAAGTTCTTAAAAGAAGACGCGCTAAAGGCAGAGCAAGACTTACCTATTGATCGTTCTGAAATGAACAGACCTCACGGAATAAAAATGCTTAAGGAAAACCACCTGTTCGCGAAAGCATATCGCAAGGGCAGGTGTTTTTCCGGCGTTTATCTTTCCGTCTATGCTCTTAAAAACTACGACAAGGAAGAAAATCTTCTCGGCATAACCGTTTCGAAAAGCCGCGGCAACGCGGTCAAGCGAAATCACGCCAAGCGTCTTATACGCGAGGCGTACCGGGCGTTTCATCCGTTTATAAAGGAAGGAAACATCATCGTCATAGTCGCCAAGCAGAATCTTATCGGCGCAAGTTTATCCGTGATAACGAGCGAGATGGAGGAATTATTGGTAAAGGCGGCCCTTTTGGATGAATAAGCTTGCAGGTTTTTTTAAAAAGCTTTTTATTGCGCCGATCAGATTTTATCAAAAGAATATCTCCGCGTACAAACCGCGATCCTGCCGCTTTACGCCGACATGTTCGGCATACGCCGTCGAAGCAATCGAAAAGCGCGGCGTGATCGTCGGTCTCGTTTTGTCTTTATGGCGGATACTTCGCTGTAATCCGCTCAACAAAAATTGCGGTTACGACCCCGTACCGGAGAAAAAGAGCCGCAAAAAGCGGCAAAACCCCTAACAACAGGAGAAAAAAATGGGATTGATCGACTATATCTACGTGCCCTTCGAATATCTTATGAAGGGCTGCCTGTGGATATCTCAGAACTCGTATTTCTTCGCTCTGTTTTTCTTTGCGCTCGCTATCGAGATAGTTCTTATCCCGCTTTCGATTAAGCAGCAGAAATCTTCCATTCAGCAGGCAAAGATCAGACCGAAGGAAATGGCTATCCGCGAAAAATACAAAGGCCGCACGGATAAGGTTACCCAGCAGAAGATGAATATGGAGATACAGAACATGTATCAGGAGACGGGCTATAACCAGTTCTCCGGCTGTCTGCCTCTTCTTATCCAGCTCCCCATAATTCTTATTCTTTTCACGATAGTCAGAAACCCGATAACCTATGCTTCCAACATAACGAAAGACAATTCGAATTTCGTTAAGGAAAGCGCCGCGAAGGTCGTGGAATTTTACGAAGCCGAAAAGGCCGCTCTGGTCGAAGGCAAATTCGAAACTTCCGACGAATATAAGGCGCTTATCAAAGAGATCGAGGGCTATGAAGCAAAGATCGGCGCGAAGAAGAAGGATACTTCCGACGATGACGGTCTTGCGTATGATTTCTATGAACTTGACCCCTCGATAGAAGCGAAAACGCTTCGCAAAACCTACGCGGAAATGTACGTTTCCCGCTTCATCCTTAAAGGTGAAGACGAGGTAAAAACCCTTGTGGCAGAAGGAAAACTCGACTCTTCGTTCGAACAGAAATACGCTGAGACCGAGCTTGCTTCCTACAAGGACAGACTTCCGAATTATCAGCTTTGGAAGCTCGACCTTATCAACAAACCCGACTTTAAAGAGAACGCCTGGCTGCTTCTTATCCCGCTGCTCGTCTTTCTCACCTCGTTCCTTTCGACGAAGATAATGAGAAAGCTTCAGCCGCAGCCCGTCGGCCCCGACGGAAACCCCGCCGGCGGCGGATTGTTCCTCGAGGTCGGTATGCCGCTTATCACCGCGATATTCGCTTATTCACTCCCCGCGACTATCGGCGTTTACTGGATCTGGCGTACCGTCATCGGCATCGGAAAGAGTTTTCTTATGGCTAAGGTCATGCCCATTCCTCAGGTTACCGAGGAACAGCTCGCAGAAGCGAGAAAAGAATTAAAGGGCAAACAGAAGAAAAAGAAAGTCATCACCATCGAGGTCGACGAGGACGACGACAGCTTCAACGACCGTATCGTCAGCGGCCCGCGTTCCTCCGGCAGCAGCTCGAACAACAATTCTTCCGACCCCTCGAAGCGCACGCCGAGAAGGATCGAAATGCTTACCGCGGATGATGACGACAAAAAAGCCGAGCCCGAAAACAAAGGCGACGGCGAAGAAAAGAACGACGGCTGACGCCGCCATCACGATTTATTGATCGAAAAGGTATAAAAATATGTTAAAAGAAATCACCACGTCGGCAAAAACCGTCGAGCTTGCGCTTGAAGAAGCGCTCAAAACGCTTGGCGCAACAGCGGAAGAGGTCGATTATACCGTCGTCGAAGAGCCCAAAAAGGGACTTTTCGGTCTCGGCGCATGCGACGCGAAGATAAGCGTCGTTATGAAAGAGACTCCCGCGACGAGAGCCGTCGAATTCGTTGAAAATCTCGTTAAAAATATGGGACTTGACGCAGAAGTCGTCGTTTCGGAAAAGGATGAGGAAGGCGTTACCGTCGCGATAAACGGCGAGGGCTTGGGCGTTCTCATCGGCAGAAGAGGCGATGTGCTCGATTCGATACAGTACCTTGCAACGCTCGCCGCCAACCTTAACAAAAACGGTTTCTACCGCGTAAACGTTGACGTTCAGGGCTACCGCGAAAAACGTTCCGAAACGCTTCGCGGCGTAGCGAGAAGAATGTCCGAGAAGGTCCTTAAATATAAACGCAGCTTCGCGCTTGAGCCGATGAACGCTTACGAGAGAAGGATAATCCATTCCGAATGCCAGAACATAGAGGGCGTTACAACCCGTTCTGTCGGCGAAGGAGCGGATAGAAAAATCATAATATCTCCGGAAAAGAAAGGCTAAGCGATGCGGCGCAGACCGAACAAAAAACGCGGAAATATTAAAGTTCGGTTTGAGTTCAAAAAAGTTAATATCAATAAGGTTGAAAACGGGCGAAAGCCCCTTTTCTTCATTTATTGCGTTTTTTGTTCTTGGAACGACCCCCACCTCTCGTCGTACAAAAGTACGCCTTCGGGTTCGGATTCGTCCAATCCGCAACCCCCTCGCTACGCCCGTTCGGGCTAAGCGATGCGGCGCAAACGCGCTTCCGCGCGAATGAAAAATCAAAAATGAAAAAAAGGAACAAATGCTTCCGCAAATGGATTTCCATTATATTCGGATACCTGATACCCAAAGTAGGGCACGGCTCACGGCTTGCGCCAGACGCTTTTTCACACCTCCGCTTTTGCTGCGGCGTG
>JAZUJV010000002.1:0-3008 GCA_045642945.1 Eubacteriales bacterium
TCAACTACGACGAGCCCGCCGCTTTCGACAGCGACCTTATGCTCCACGACCTCGTCTGCTTGTAAACGGGCATCCCCGTCGATACCCCCGTCTACGATTTCTCGATACATAACCGAAGCGACGAAAAGGTCCGCGTCGAGCCGAAAAAAGTCATAATCGTCGAGGGCATCCTCATCTTCGCGGATGATAGAATCTCCGACCTCTTCGATATAAAAATTTACATCGATACCGACGCCGACGTGCGTATTTTGCGCCGACTCTTGCGCGATGTAAAAGAACGCGGCAGAAGTATGGAATCCGTCATAACCCAATACCTCACCACCGTCAAGCCGATGCACGAACGCTACGTCGAGCCCAGTAAACGCCGCGCCGATATCATCGTCCCCGAAGGCGGCCATAACCTCGTCGCACTTGATATGATCGTCGAACGCATCCGCTCACACCTCGGCGGTTAAAATTCCGTGATACTTCGTCAACATCGCCCCTCGCACTCGGTCATTTACGGTTAGTAAACTCCGTCGTGCTCACGGCTCGTTTCCTCTTCTGACGAAATTTTTCCTCGCCGAGAGTCCCTACGGCGTTATTGCCGTTTTTCCCACAACGCTAATGAGCAAACTATATATCTTCGGATACCCGATACTCAATGTAATGTGCGGCGTCTCCGACGCACCGCGCGGAGCGCATACAATAAAAATCCGTTCGCGCAGCGAACGTTCCTTCACTCCTCACTCCTCACTAAAAAAAGACCGCCGAAGCGGTCTTTTTTTACTTAATTACTTATTTTTTCTTCTTTTTACTGATTATGATCGCCGCCGCCGCGATTCCCGCCACGACAACTCCGCCGAGAACGTAATAGAGCCAAGCGAGGTCCTTTTTGCCTTCGGGTTTTTCTTCTCCCGAAGTTTCGCCGCTTACTTCCTCCGAAACGTCCGTCTGACCTTTCGGGTTGCCGTAAACCGCGAGCTCGCTCGTCCAGCAGAAATTGCTCGGAAGCGTAAAGCTGAACTCTACGAACCTTGCGCTTACCGTGTTTTCAAGCACGAGCTTAAAGTTCTTTCCGGTCCACGTTGCGTCGCTCTTGCCGTTCATAACGGCGAGCGTGTCTACTTGCGTGAATTGCTTTCCGTCCGCCGAAACCGCTACCGAAACAGTCGCCTGCTCCGGATCGCCGATGCCCCAGCTTTCGTTGCCGAAAAGGTCGGTAAGGAATTCTTTTACGTCGTATTCCTGACCGAGGTCGATAACGAACTTCTGCTCCTTGCCGCTCCAACAGCCGACCGTAGTGTCGCTGCCGTTTGCGGCGAATTCGCCGTCGGTAAGCTTGCCGAGCGGCTTGCCGCTCGCGTCCGCGTCGGTCCATTTCCCTTCGTAGACCGCGCCCGTAACGGTGTATTCTTTCTGATAAGAAGCGAGCTTATAATCTTTTCCGTCTATCTTCTCGGTGGGCGTCTCGTCCGTCGCTTCTTGCTCGGGATGATAGTTGCTTGCCGCCTCGAAAGCGATGTCCTGAAGAATTTTCGCTACCTCGGGTTTAAGCTGCGCGTCGTACGCGTTGCCTCTCGGGTCTTTGCCGAAAACCGTGTAAAGCCAGGTGCAGGCGATAAGGTAGGAGCCCTCTTTCGAGTGGTGTCCGTTGTCGTCCGCCATAAGCTCTATCTCGGGATGTGTCTGCAAACAAATTTTGTAAGCGTCTGCCGACGGGGAACACATGATTCCGAATTTGTTTGCCGTCTTCGTGTAATATTCGTGGTGGTGGACCTGTCTGTCCACACCCGTGCCGTATCTCATATAAAGAACGGGTTTCGCGCCGTTTTCCTCGATTATCGGAAGCAAAGTCTTAACGGAATTCTGCATATCGAGAAGGTCGACGCCCGACGCGTCCTGAAGAAATACGTAGTCGTAGTCGTAAACCTTAAGTCTGGTGCGCAAAGCCTTTCCGCGCTCGTGGTTTTCGTCCGCGAACTCGTGAAGATAAGCGCTGCCGAAGGTGCAATAGGTTACCTGAACGTCGATCCCCGCCGCCTGGCAAAGCCCCTGAAACTTAACGGGAGTGCCGTTGAAGTAGGTCGAGCTGTTGCCGACGAAGAGGAACTTAACGGCGTCTTCCGGCGCCGAGTCGGGGTAATCGTATTTTACCGTGAGCGTCATTGCGTCTCTGTCGAAAAATCCGTAAGCCTCGCGGATGACCGACATCGTCGCGTTATAAAGCATCGCGCTCTGCATCGCGTGCGTGCGAAGCGAACTTAAAGTCGCGTTGCCGATGCTCGCGACGGCGTAACCCTTCGCGGGTATCTTTATGCCGAACTGCGGCGAGCCGCCCTTGCTTCTCTCGACGAGCTGTGCGCCCACCTCGATAAGCTTTCCGTCCTTGTCGAAAATGAATAATTCGGCACTTCTGAAAGCGTAATCCTCGCCTTCAAGATATCTTTCTTCGTCCGTGTCGTTCGGATAAACTATCACGCTGCCGCTCGCCGCGGGAACGTCCAGAGCCGCCACGGTTATCTTCTGGTTGACGTCATAGTCATAATCGGGGTCGTAATCCGCCGACGCAAAAACCGAAAACGGAACTATCATCATGACCGCGAGTATAACAGCAAAAAACTTTCTCATATTTAAACCTCAAGAGTATAAGTGCCGAGAACCGCGCGTTTAAGAAGCAGATAGTCTTTCGCTTCGATCTTGCCGTTTTTGTCAACGTCTGCGGGTTTAAGCTGTTTTTCGTTAAGCGTATAGGTCTTAAGAACGTGTCTCTTTAGAAGCAGATAGTCCTTCGCGTCGACTTTGCCGCTCGCGTCTATATCGCCGAGCTTGCCGTTGTCTTCGCTCTGTGCTTCTCCGCCGAATACCGCCGCTTCGCCCGACCAACAGAACTTTCCTCCAACGAGCGTGTAGGTGAATTTAACGAATTTCGCGTCGATTGCTTCTTCAAGCGTCTTGTTATACATCTTCTTTGTCCAGCTCGACGAGCCCGAATCGGCGTTCGACTGGGTAAGCTTGCCGAGATCGGT
>JAZUJV010000003.1:0-1812 GCA_045642945.1 Eubacteriales bacterium
TTCGTTTCCCAGTCCCCGTCGGATATCCCCGACGAGGTCCTTGCCCAGCTTTCCAACCGTATCCAGCACGGCTTGCGCGCCTACACTCCCTCCGAGATGAAAGCCGTCAAAGCCGCCGCCAAATCCTTCCGCGTCAATCCGGATTTCGATACCGAGGAAGTCTTGATGTCTCTCGGAACGGGCGAAGCGCTCGTCAGCTTCCTTGACGAAAAGGGTATCCCGACGATAGTCGAAAACGCCAAGATCCTGCCTCCCGAAAGCCGTATGGCTCCCGCCGAGGCGGATTATATAGATAAACTCGTCGTCTCCGACGAATTCGATTTAAAATACCGCGAAACCGTCGACCGCGAATCCGCTTACGAGATAATCACCCGCGCCGCCGAAGAATTGAGAGCGCAGCAGGAACAAGCCGCGGAAGAAGAAGCCGCCGCGAAACAGGCGGAAAAAGAAGCGAAACAGGCGGAAAAAGAAGCCGCCAAGAACGCTAAGACCAAAGAGAATAAGAATCCTTATTCCAAAGGCAGCTCCGGTCTCTCCAAAGCCGCGGGCAAAGTCGCCAAGAGCGCCTTCTCCAGCGCCACCTCCACCGTCTCCCGTTCGGTAAGCACAAACATCGTCAACTCCATCACGGGCGGTAAGAAAAAAGACGCGGGCACGATAGCCAAAAACGCCGCGACCAACGCTTTGAGCGCGACGATGCGTACAGGCATAACCTCCATAATCCGCGGACTTTTCGGAAATAAAAAATAAAATTTCGGGTATATAAATGGAATTAGTTGCAACCTGCCTTTTCGGGCTCGAGGGTCTGCTCGGCGACGAGATAGATTCTCTCGGATATAAAAGGGTCTCCACGATAGACGGAAGAGTAACGTTTTTGGGCGACGCTTCCGCCGTCGCGCGCTGTAACCTCCGTCTCCGCACAGCCGAAAGGGTACTCATAAAACTCGGCTCGTTTAAAGCCTATTCCTTCGACGATCTTTTCGAAGGAACGAAAAAGCTCCCCTGGAAAAATTATATTTCCAAAACCGACGCTTTTCCCGTCAAAGGCCATTCCGTCCGCTCAAAGCTTTATTCGATCCCCGATTGCCAGAAGATAATCAAAAAAGCCGTCGTCGATTCGCTTTCCGCTTCCTACGGAATAAAACAGTTTGATGAAAGCGGCGTCAAATATCAGATAGAGTTCTTTATCTTAAACGACGAAGTAACCCTTATGATAGACACCTCCGGCGCGGGCTTGCATAAGCGCGGCTACCGTGAAATAGCGTGCATAGCGCCTTTGCGCGAGACTCTCGCCGCCGCTATGGTAAAGCTTTCACGTATGCGCGATAACGTCATAATCTGCGACCCCTTCTGCGGAAGCGGAACGATAGCTATCGAAGCGGCGCTTATCGCCACGAACCGCGCCCCGGGTCTTTACCGCGATTTCATCTCCGAGGATTTCCCGTTCATAAACAAAAAGATATGGGAAAGCGAAAGGGAAGAGGCAAAGTCCGAAATCACCCCGGCGTTAACCGAAATATACGGCTCGGATATTGATATCGGGTGCGTCGACCTCGCGAAGAACAACGCGAAAAAAGCCCTTGTCTCGAATTGCGTTAAATTCTATAAAGCAGACGCCTGCGCCTTCAACACTCCCGTAAAAGACGCCCGCGGCACGATAATAACCAATCCCCCATACGGCGAACGTCTGGGCGACCTTGCCCCCGCCCGCGAGCTTGCCAAAGGCTTCGGCAAAGCCGTCAGCGTAAGTGTCCCCTCGTGGCAGCTTTACGTCATTTCCTCCGACCCGCTCTACGACAAATATTTCGGAAG
>JAZUJV010000004.1:0-11828 GCA_045642945.1 Eubacteriales bacterium
TCCGCTTCAAGCATTTCGATAAGCGCCTTTGCGTTGAGGACTATGAATATTGCCGCGAGGATAACTCCCGCCGCGGCGATGCGCGGGCGGAAATAGGGGACCGCCGAGCCGAGAGAACGCAATATCGCCGCGAGGCAATACGCGACCCACGCCGCCGTGTTCCTCGCGTCGCCCTGCCCGAGCTCGCGCGATATATTTCCGACTCCGCAGAAATACATCCTTAAAGCGTAAAGCGAAACCGGTATCGCGATAAGGTTTAAAACCGTCCCGAAGATAACGGTCTTTATCGGCGTTTCATAGATGACCACGGGGTCTTTCACGACGAAAAAGTGTTCGTAAACCGCCAGAGCCCCAAGCAAAACGAACGCCGCGAGCGTGAAAATAATAAATCTTCCGAAATGCTCTTTGCCGTATATATAAGGTAAAACCGCGAAAATGAGGAACGTCGCGCAAACCGGCAAAACCTTTATCCCGTCGAACGAGATATCAAGCGCGAAAACCGACGCGAAAATCGAAACGTAAACGAAAATTTTTAATTTTTTAAGCGAAACTTTCTCGGGTATTTTCAAAAAAGTGCTCGCGTACCGTCTTTCTATCTCTTCTCCCGCCTCGCGTCTTATAAGAAGAATGAACTTGACGGTCTCGATAAACCAGGCTATCAGCGCCACCGCCGCCACCGTCAGCATCAAAGCCGTGATGATCGGCTTCGCCTTGACGATGTCGAGCAGGATGTCCGCCTCTCTCTCGTCCACCGTTTCTATCTTCGTTTCCGCGATAGAGGTGAGATCGGGTATCAGCGTCGCAAAAAGTCTTATGAAAAACGCCGCGAAGGTGAGCGTTTTTACGCTCTGCGTCGCCTTTAAAACCCTGTCGAATCCTGACAGCGACGCGAAAAATTCTATCCCCGCGAAAAGCGATTTTATTATTAAAAAATATAAAATCCCCTCCGCGATAAGGAACGCCGTCGACGCGAGCATTAAATTCGCGCTGACGTTCGTCCTTATAAACGACGGCGTCAGTAAAAGCTTTATGACCCCGACGGCAAATAGATATACGGTAAGCCGCCGCGCCCTGTCGACGCCCTCGTTCAAATAAGCGAGCCGCGTCAGCCCGAAGAATAAAAGCGCGCATCCGATGCAGTCGGGCAAAACGTCGACCGACGATATGACGGGATTTGCGAAAAACAAAGCCCCTATAATCGTTAAGACGGTATATATTTTTTTAACGCCTGCGGCGTCTGCCGGTGTTTTCAGCTTCCTCACGTCTTTCTTTTTCTTTCTTTTCAAGCGACTTCGCCTTTTCACGCGCGATATCCGCTAAATCCTTCGCGTATTGCTTTTCGCTCGTGATAAGAACGAAACAGGTGTGCATAAACAGCGTGTTGATAAGGTTTATGAATATAAAACATATCATGATCCCCATCCCGAGCCCCGTCGGTATACTAATCCCCGAAACCTGCAAAACAAGCTCCGCGAGATAAACGAACGCGAACGTTACCGAGATATAAAGCCGCGTCCTCGCCTTTTTAAAAAGAGACTCCGCCGCGTTTTCCTTCGCTATCGCGATGACTCCGATAAGCCAGAAAAAGTTCATCAAAGCCCACGCCGCGATATAAAGAATATAAGTCGCGTAGTTGATATATACGGGAATATTCGTGTCCTCGATTATCTTAAAAGCGGTAAGAAAGGTAAACACGCCTCTCGGGAACATGAACAAAGCCGATATCGCGGCGTTTGCGAAGTTTTTACAAACCCTCGACGCCGAGAAAAGCCCGTATCCCAAAAGTATCGCGCCGAAAGCCGCCCCGCCCATGTTGTCGAGCAAAAGACAGGCATATCCCAATAGCGCTATTCCGAAGCCCATCGCGTATTTCTCCCGTCAGTCTGCGTTGCTTCCGCAGCATTTTTTGTATTTTTTTCCGCTTCCGCAAGGGCAAGGGTCATTCGGTCCGACCTTCTGAGCCTTTTTGATAGGCGTGGGCTTTACTTTCGTTTTCGCGTCGCCCTTCAACATCGCCTCGCTGCCGCGTAAAATCTGTTTTCTCTCGACAGTCCTCTGCGGACGCACGTTAAGGATCATCCTCGCCGTGCCTTCGCGTATACCGTCTATCATCTCGTCGAACATCGCGCCGCCCTGAATTTTGTATTCGACTATCGGGTTTCTCTGCGCGATTGCGTTTAACCCTATGCTTCCGCGAAGGTCGTCCATCGCGTCGATGTGCTCGACCCAGCGGCTGTCGACGTTGCGTAAAAGCACCGCTCTTTCGACTTCTCTGAAAACCTCGGGAGTAAAGAGCTCTTCCTGCTTTTTATAAAGCTCTTCCGACCTCTCGACAAGCGTTTTCTTTATATCCTCCGCCGTAACGTCCGAAAGCTCTTCCTGGCTGAATTTAAAGTCGTCGTCGGTGCAAAGCCACCCGCGGAAGGTGCTTCTTATCTCGTCGAAGCTCCAATCGTCCGCGACCTCCGCCTGCGTACAGCCGTCCACGACGGTCCCGATGTAATCGGAGATCATCTTCTTTATCTTGCCCGAAAGGTCCTCGCCCTCGAGCACGCTTCTGCGCTCCTTGTAAATGAGCTCGCGCTGAACGTTTATAACGTCGTCGTATTGGAGCACGTTTTTACGTCTGTCAAAGTTCTGCGATTCTATCCTCTTCTGCGCGCTTTCTATCGAGTTCGAAAGTATCCCCGCGTCAATGGGCTGATCCTCGGGCATTTTCAAAGTCTCGACTATTGCGAGCATCCTGTCGCCGCCGAAAAGCCTCATAAGGTCGTCCTGCATAGATATAAAGAATCTGCTCTCGCCGGGGTCGCCCTGTCTGCCCGCACGTCCGCGAAGCTGGTTGTCGATACGTCTGCTTTCGTGTCTTTCCGTGCCGAGAATAAAGAGTCCGCCCGCGGCTCTGACCTTTTCGGCTTCCTCTTTTATTCCGACCTCAAAGCCTTCTTTAAGCTCGCTGAATTTCTTTCTCGCGCTTAAAATCTCTTCGTCGTCAGTCGGGGTAGTGTTCGTCGCTTCATAAAGAAGATAATCGTCCAAACCCTCTTTGCGCAAAGCGTCCTTCGCCAAAAATTCCGCGTTGCCGCCGAGCATTATATCGGTACCGCGTCCCGCCATATTGGTCGAGATGGTAACCGTCCCGAGCTTGCCTGCCTGCGCGACTATCTCGGCTTCTTTTTCGTGATACTTCGCGTTAAGAACGTTGTGCGGGATGTTTCTCGCCTTCAATATCTTCGAAAGCTCTTCGCTCTTCTCGACGGAAACCGTGCCGACGAGCACCGGCTGCCCTTTCGCGCGGCATTTCTCGATTTGTTCTATGATCGCTTCGTATTTCGCGCTTATCGTCTTGTAAACGACGTCGTTGTTGTCTTTTCTGATCATCGGCTTGTTCGTAGGAATTTCCACGACGTCAAGCCCGTATATCTCGCGGAACTCGTCCTCCTCGGTCATAGCCGTACCGGTCATGCCCGAAAGCTTTTTATACATACGGAAATAGTTCTGGAAGGTGATAGTCGCCTGCGTCTGGCTCTCGTTCTGGACCTCAACGCCCTCTTTCGCCTCTATCGCCTGATGCAATCCGTTCGAAAAACGTCTGTTGGGCATAACGCGCCCCGTGAAGCTGTCGACGATAACGACCTTTCCGTCGCGTACCATATAGTCCACGTCGCGCATCATTATTCCTCTTGCGCGAAGCGAGTTGTTAAGATAATGCATCAGCTCGTTGTTTTCTCCGTCGCCGATGTTCTCTATCCCGAAATGCTTTTCGGCTTTCTCGATACCCTTCGCCGTGAACATAACGCTTCTCGCCTTTTCGTCGACGATATAATCTTCCTCTATGTCCTCGTCGCTCTTCTTTACGTCGAATTCCTTTATGCGATAGCATTTAAGCCTTCTTACGAAATCGTCGGCCTTCTTATACATATCGCTCGATTCTTCGCCCGCGCCGGAGATAATAAGCGGCGTTCTCGCTTCGTCTATAAGTATCGAGTCGACCTCGTCGACGATAGCGAAAGCGTGTCCTCTCTGCGCCGTGTTGCGCTTGTAAACGACCATGTTGTCGCGCAGATAGTCGAACCCGAACTCGTTGTTCGTGCCGTAGGTGATGTCGGCGTTGTATGCGACCTGCCTCTGCTGCTGGTCAAGCCCCTGAATGATAAGCCCGACGGAAAGCCCCATAAAGCGATAGATGTTGCCCATCCATTCGCTGTCGCGCTTCGCCAGATAATCGTTTACGGTAACGACGTGAACGCCTTCTCCCGTAAGCGCGTTAAGATATGCGGGGAGCGTCGCCACAAGCGTTTTGCCCTCGCCGGTGCGCATCTCGGCGATACGTCCCTGGTGTATTATGATGCCGCCGATAAGCTGAACGCGAAAATGCCTTTTGCCTATAACTCTCGTCGACGCCTCTCTGACCGCCGCGAAAGCGTCGGGAAGAATATCGTCGAGCGTCTCTCCGTTTTTAAGTCTTTCTTTAAAAATAGCCGTCTGCGACGAAAGTTCCTCGTCGCTCATAGCGCTGTATTTATCCGCAAGCGCCTCGATCGCGTCGACGATAGGCGTGATTTTCTTTATCTGGCGCTCGCTGTAAGTACCGAACATTTTTGAAATTATGGACATCTTCAATTCCTCCGTAGTATAAGTTCATAATTTTACTTTTATATCATACCACATTTCCGATCAAAAGTATATAGTAATTTCGAAAAATAATTGCAATATCAAAAATAATGGTATATAATAACGTGAATAATTATGTATCTTTCCGAAAAAAGGTGAAAAAGTGAGTACGATAGCCGCAATAGGCACTCCGCACGGAAAAGGCGGCGTGGCAATGATAAGAATAAGCGGGGAGGACGCCTTCGGCGTCGCCGAGAGGGTATTTAAGCCTTCTTCTCCCGAACGCTTCGCGCTTAAAAAACCGAATACGACCTATTACGGAAGCTTCTTCGACGATAAAGGCGTCTTCGACGACGGCTTGTGCCTGCTTTTCAAAGCGCCCAATTCCTTCACGGGCGAAAACGTCGCCGAGCTTTATTGCCACGGCGGCCCGCTCGTTACCGAAAAACTGCTTTCCGCCTGCCTCGTCTCCGGCGCTTCCATGGCGACTGCCGGCGAATATACCCGCCGTGCCTTTATAAACGGAAAGATTTCGCTTACCCAAGCCGAAGCCGTCGGCGGTCTTATCGACGCGAAAAGCGAAAAATTCCTCGAAGTCTCCGCCCGCCAGCTCGGCGGCTCGCTTTCCAAAAAACTTTCCGAAGCCTACGACGAATTAAAATTCATCGCCGCTTCCGTCTACGCCTATATCGACTATCCCGACGAGGATATGACGGATATCACCGTTTCCGATATGCGCGAAAGACTTTTAAAAATCAAATCCTCTCTCGACCGCCTCGCCGACACCCATTCCTACGGCAAAGCCATAAGCGAGGGCATCTTCACAGCCATCGTCGGCAAAGCCAACACGGGCAAAAGCTCGCTTCTGAACCTCCTTTGCGGCGAGGAAAGGGCGATAGTAACCGATATCGCGGGCACAACGCGCGACGTCGTCTCCGAAACCGTCCGCCTCGGCGACCTCGTCTTAAAGCTTTACGATACCGCGGGGCTGCGCGACAGCGCCGAGACCGTCGAAAAGATCGGTATCGAAAAAAGCATCGAAACGCTCGAAAAAGCCGAGCTCGTCTTCGCCGTCTTCGACCTTTCGCGCCCGCTCGATAATGACGATAAACGTCTTATCGACGCGATAATCTCGTCGGGCAAATCCGAAAAAACCGTCTGTATCTTGAATAAATCCGATATCTCCGATAATTCCTTCGACCTCCCCTTCGAAAATAAAATCGTTTTCAGCGCCAAAAACGGCGACGGCATAGATAAACTTAAATCTATTTCCGAGGACCTTTTCGGAAAAGGGAAAATCGAAGACAGCGGCGAGATAATCGCCAACGCCCGCCAATGCGCCGCCGTCAAATGCGCGTCAAGCGCCCTTGCCGACGCGATAAAAGCCCTCGACGGCTTTACGCAGGATATCGCGGGAATGGACGTCGAGCGTGCGCTCGAAGCCATCGCCGAAGCCGACGGAAAACAGGTCAGCGAGGATATTGTAAACGAAATTTTCTCCCATTTCTGCGTGGGCAAATAAGATAAAAAACTTAAAAAACGGGTAAAAATATGATAAAATACGAATCCGAAAAACTTGACGTCGCCGTCGTAGGCGCGGGACACGCGGGCCTCGAAGCCGCCTTTGCCGCCGCCCGTATGGGCGCGAAAACCGCGCTTTTCACGCTCACCCTCGACCTCGTCGGAAATATGCCCTGCAACCCCTCGATAGGCGGCACGGGCAAAGGCCACCTCGTCTTCGAGATCGACGCTCTCGGCGGCGAAATGGGCAAAGCCGCCAACGCCGTTATGCTCCAAAGCCGAATGTTGAACGCTTCCAAAGGCCCCGCCGTCCAGTCCTTGCGTATGCAGGCTGACCGCGTCCGCTACCGCGAATATATGAAAAAAACGGTAGAGCATACCGAAAATCTGCTTTTAAAACAATCCGAAGTCGTCGAGATAGTCGCTGATGTTGACGGCGTCAAAGGCGTCGTAACCTCATTCGGCGCGTTCTATCCCGCCAAATGCGTCGTCATCGCGACGGGTACTTCTCTCGGCGGAAAAATAATCGTCGGCGAGGAATCCTATCTTTCCGGCCCCGACAACACTCTTTCGGCTACCCGCCTTACGAAATCTCTCGCCGATATCGGCGTCCGCCTCGTCCGCTTCAAAACCGGAACACCCCCCCGCGTCAACTCCGATACGATAGATTACGACGCTCTCGAAAGGCAGGACGGCGACGACGACCCGATAATGTTCGGCGTCGGCGAGCCGAGGGATAATTCGCTCCCCTGCTATATCGCCTATACTAACGCCGAAACACATAAAATAATCCGCGAGAATTTAAACCACTCCCCGCTCTTCTCGGGTGTCATCCACGGCACAGGCCCCCGCTATTGCCCGAGCATCGAGGATAAGGTCGTCCGCTTCGCCGATAAAGAAAGACATCAGATCTTCGTCGAGCCCATGGGCTTGGATACCAAAGAAGTCTACCTCCAAGGTCTGTCAAGCTCTCTCCCCGAGGAAGTCCAGCTTCGCGTCGTCCATAGCATAAAAGGTTTGGAAAAAGCCGAGTTTATGCGCACCGCCTACGCGATAGAATACGATTGCGCCGACCCGCTCCAGCTTAAAAATACCCTCGAATTCCGCGATATAAACGGCCTTTTCGGCGCGGGACAGTTCAACGGCAGCTCGGGCTACGAGGAAGCCGCCGCCCAGGGGCTTATCGCGGGCATCAACGCCGCTTTGAAAGTCCGGGGCAAAGAAAGCTTCACTCTCTCCCGCTCCGAAAGCTATATCGGAACGCTTATCGACGACCTCGTTACAAAGGGCACAAACGAGCCCTACCGTATGATGACCTCGCGAAGCGAATACCGTTTGCTGCTTCGTCAGGATAACGCCCGCACAAGACTTACCAAAAAAGGCTACGACCTCGGGCTCGTCAGCGAAGACGAATATAACGCCTTCTTGAAAGAAGAATCCGACCTCGCCGCCCTTATCGAAAACCTCGAACATACCAGCATAAAGGCGTGCGATGCGCTCGACGATCTTCTCGAGTCCAAAGGCTACGCCAGAACAGGCGCGGGGATAGTCAAAGCCGAGCTTTTGCGCCGTCCCGCCGTTACGATAAACGATGTCATGCTTCTTTCCGGCGAGGAAGGAAAGTACGATAAACGCCTTCTCGCCCGCGCCGAGACCGAAATAAAATACGAGGGCTATATAAAACGCCAGCTCGCCGACGTCGACAGATTTTCAAAGCTCGAGGAAAAACTCCTCCCGCCCGATATCGACTATACGGCTATAAAGGGATTGCGCATCGAAGCGGCGCAAAAACTCCAGAAGCTCCGCCCCGAAAGTATCGGTATGGCTTCGCGCATCAGCGGCGTTTCCCCCTCCGACGTAAGCGTTTTGCTTATCTATCTCGCGAAAGGCAGATAAATATGAGTTTTTCTAAAATCACCGCCGAATATTTTCCCCTTACCGACGTGCAGAAAAAGTCCCTCGATACGATAGGCGAACGCCTTGTCGCTACGAACGAAGTTATGAATTTAACTGCGATAACCGACGAAAAAGGCGTCGCGCTGTTGCATTTTTACGATTGTCTCACGCTTCTCGAAACAGGTCTTTTCAAAGATAAAAAAATAATCGACGTCGGCTGCGGCGGCGGGTTTCCGTCGCTCCCGCTTGCCGCCTGCTCGGAAAACTGCTTTATCACCGCCAACGACTCGACGGCTAAAAAGCTCGCCTTCGTTTCGGATTGCGCCCGCGCCGCAGGTTTACATAATCTCGAAACGTTATGCGGAAGAGCCGAAGAGCTTTCGGTAAACGAAAAATACCGCGAAAAATTCGATGCCGCCGTCTCCCGCGGCGTCGCGCGTATGAATATCCTTTGCGAGTGGTGTCTCCCGTTCGTAAAAGTCGGCGGCTATTTCGTCGCGATGAAAGGCGAAAAGGGAAGTGAAGAGACCGCCGAAGCCGAAAACGCGATAAAACTCCTCGGCGGCGAATTGGTTGACATAATCAATAAAACCGTTCCCGAGTACGATTATCTCCATACCCTCGTCGTTATTAAAAAGATAAAACCCACCCCCGCTTCCTATCCGCGCAAAAACGGGCAGATAATGAAAAAACCGCTTTAAAACATATTTTGAACATATTTTGAAGGTGCTGTTATGTCTGAACTTCTGAACAAAGATGGCTTGACCGAAGCCGAATTCCTCGCCCGCTACGACGCTTCGAAATTCGAACGTCCTTCCGTAACGGTTGACATAATTATTATTCGCGACGGCGAAGTCCTGCTCATCCGCCGCGGCAACCATCCGTCTCTCGGAAAGCTCGCTTTCCCCGGCGGATTCGTCGAGCCGAACGATACCGTGCCTGCTGCCGCCGTGCGCGAGCTTTATGAAGAGACGGGACTGTCCGCCTTCAACTATCGCCAGCTCGGATGCTTTTCAAAGCCCGACCGCGACCCGCGTACCCGTATAATCACCGTCCCGTTTCTGGCAGACGTCGAAAAAGGCGCGCTCCCGAAAGCCGACGATGATGCCGCCGATGCGTCCTTCTTCCCGTTCTCCGTCAAGAAAATGCCGATAGGCAAAGATACCCTTTACGAAATAACCGTCAACGATAACGGAAAAAGACTCTCGACGAAGGTCAAAAAATCCTTCGATAAAGACGGCGTTTTCGCTTTTCCGTCCTACGAGGTGATAGGCGAAAGCTTCTTTGCGGGCGACCATGCCGCCATTCTCTGCGAGGCTCTCGACGAGCTGGAGAAAAATAAATAAAAACGGTTGACAAATCCGTCTTTTCAAATTATAATAATACCCGCGTGTAAAAAACGCATAAAGGGGTGTAGCCAAGCGGTCAAGGCAGCGGCCTTTGACGCCGCGATCCGCAGGTCCGAATCCTGCCACCCCTGCCAGAAAAAAGCATCGTTCAAACGATGCTTTTTTCAATGAAGCGCACCTTCGGTGCATGAAAAATGAAGCAGACCTTCGGTCTATGAAGCATGCCTGCGGCATACGGAAAAGAAACGGTGCGCTTCGCTTCATGCGAGCGGAGCGAGTGCTTCATGGCGGCACCGCCCCCGCTTCATATTCCGTCATTCGGATATTTCACTAAAAAAGGACTCTGCCATGCCCCCCTACACCTATCTTACCCTCAGACAACTCCCCACAATAAAAGAAAAAGCCGCCGAATGGTTCCAAAGCAAATGGCACGTGCCGAAAGAAGCCTACCTCGAATGTATGGACGCCTATTTAAGCGGCGAGACCGACTACGGCTGGTATCTCTGCCTCTGCGGCGGCGAGATCGTCGCCGGTCTTGGCGTCATCGGAAACGATTTTCATGACAGAAAAGACCTTACCCCCAACGTCTGCGCCGTATATACCGAAGAAGCCCACCGCGGCAAAGGCATAGCAGGGCGTCTGCTCGGTATCGTAACCGAAGACTGCCGCGCAAAAGGCATCTCCCCGCTCTACCTCGTTACCGACCACGTCGGCTTTTACGAGCGCTACGGCTGGGAATTTCTCTGCTATGTTCATAGCGACGGCGAACCCGAGCCGTCGAGAATGAATATCCGCCGCTGACCTCCCGCTTGACTTGCTATAAAATATCAAAACTTTGAAAGAGGATAAAAAATGTCCGACCCCGCCAAAAAAGAGCTTTACGAAAAACAGCTCGAGTTATTAAAAACCTTTTTACAAACCGGCGCGATAACCAAAGAGCAATACAAAAAAAGTCTTAAGGGACTTTCTGAAAAAATGGGTTTCACGCCCGAAAATAACGATTAAGAGCCGTTTTCGGCTCTTTTTCGTTGACATCCATTTCCGAATATGCTAAAATATATATGCAAAAATAAAAAACATAAAGGAGCTTTCTCATGGAAAAAATCCCCTTCAAACGCTTCGGCACGATGATAGATATGTCTCGTAACGCCGTAATGAACCTCGACGCATTAAAAAGATGGATCGACGTTTCCGCCTCCCTCGGCTATACCGCCCTCTATCTTTATACCGAGGATACTTACGAAGTTCAGAATAACCCCTGCTTCGGCTACCTTCGCGGCAGATATACCGAAAAAGAGATGCGCGAGATCGACGATTACGGCTTCTCGAAAGGTATCGAGATAATCCCCTGTATCCAGACTCTCGCCCACATGAACTGCATCGTCCGCTGGGAGCCGTATTGCTACCATCGCGATATCGACGATATAATGCTCGCCGACGACGAAACGATCTATCAGCTCATCGACGATATGTTCGCCACCCTTACCCGTAACTTCCGTACCCGCGTCTTCAATATCGGTATGGACGAAGCGCATAACATCGGCAGAGGCAAATACCTCGACCAGCACGGCAACTGCGACAGGACCGATATCTTCCTTCGCCATATCGGAAAAGTCGCCGAAATAGCCAAAAAATATAATTGCGAAGTCGCTATCTGGAGCGATATGTTCTTCCGCCTCGCCACCGGCGGCAACTACTACGCTTCCGATGCCGATATCGACGTTTCGGTTTCCGAAAAGATCCCCGAAAACGTCCAGCTCATCTACTGGGATTACTATTCCACCGATAAAAAGAGATACGATTCGATGCTCAAAGCCCATAAAGCGCTCAAAGAGGGAAGCTGGTTCGCCGGCGGTCTCTGGAGCTGGATGGGACCCGCTCCCCATAACGCTTACAGCATGAACGCCACCGAAAAGGCGATGAAGAGCTGCCGCGAACACGGTGTCTCCGACGTTCTTCTTACTATGTGGGGCGATAACGGCGGCGAATGTTCCCGCTTCGCGCTCCTCCCCTCGCTCTTCTACGCTTCCGAGATAGCCAAAGGCGTCAAGAGTATGAAGCAGATAAAAGACGATTTCAAAAAATGGTGCGGCATCCCCTTCGATACCTTTATGCTTCTCGACCTCCCCGGAACTCCCGAATACAACAAAAAATGGGTATACAACCCCGATAAATATATGCTCTACAACGACCCGTTTATCGGTATGCTCGATTGCACCGTCGTCGGCGGCGAAGGCGAAAAATTCGCGAAATGTGCGCGTAAACTCGCCCGCCATACCAAAGAGCCCGTCTACGGCGTCCTCTTCAAAACAATGCAGAAGCTCTGCGAAGTCCTCGCAATAAAATACGAGCTCGGCGTCAAGACCCGTAAAGCCTATAAAGCAGGCGACAAAGAAGCCCTCAAAGCCCTCGTTCCCGATTATAAAAAGCTCGTCAAAAAGCTCGAAG
>JAZUJV010000005.1:0-1858 GCA_045642945.1 Eubacteriales bacterium
AAAGTCGTCCCGAGCCGCTCCATGCTCCGCGAAGCGAGCGCGTCTATGATGATGACGGCGTCGGGCTTTATCCTCTCGCAAACGCTTTTTACTATCTCCGCGCTCTCTATCCCCGTCTGCCCGAGCACCCCCGGACATATCGCCGCCACGCTCGAAAAACCCGCGCCGACAAAAAGCGCGGGATCGCTTTTTTCTATGTGCCGCGTAACGATAAGCTTTTTTATCGCCTTCGGCCCGAGCGAATCCGGCGTAATGCTCTCGTTCCCGAGCCCGACGGCGAGAAAGCTCCCGCGCTCTGCCGCAATAAGCCCGTTTATCTCTCCCGCTATCGCCCGCGCCGCGTTTTTCGATAGCTCCTTTTCATATCTCCAACCTCGCCCGAGCTCTAAGGTTATATATTTTTTCTCTCCGCTTTGCTCTTTTACGCTCGCCTCGGTTACTTTAAAACCGAAAATCTCTTTGTCCCGTAAAATTATCCCGTCGTCGACCCCGCGCCTTGCTTTTATTTCGTGGTTTTCAAGCGCGAGATCCGTCCGTTTTATAAACATAAGACCGCTCCTTTTCGTTTATTGTGCCTTAAATAAAATTTTTTATGTTTTTTTCGATTTTACTATTGCAAAAAAATAAAAAGTATGTTATTATATAACGCGTTCCGAAATCTGACAGGAGGTAAATGTGCATGCCTAACATCAAATCTGCGAAGAAGCGTGTTAAAGTCACCGAGACCAAAACTCTTCAGAACAAGATGTTCAAGTCCGCTATGAAAACTTCCGTAAAGAAGTATAAAGCCGCCGTTGCCGAAGGTAACAAAGAGCTCGCGGAAAAAACCTATCTTGAAGCTGTCGGTATGGTCGACAAGGCTGTTTCCAAAGGAATCATCCATAAGAACAACGCCGCGCACAAAAAGAGCCAGTTCACTAAACTGCTCAACGGTTTGGCCTGAGTAATACTTTAAGGCGGTGGGGAATCCCTCTCACCCGATTATCTGCCGCCTTAAGTTTAGTCGGCGCTGCTTTTCGGAGCCGATTTTACGCGGGTGTAGTTCAATGGTAGAATACCAGCCTTCCAAGCTGGGCACGCGGGTCCGATTCCCGTCACCCGCTCCAAAAAGAATATAACTTACGAACAACGGTCAAGCCAAAAACGCCGGTGTTCCAAACCGTGCGTCTTTAGCTCAGCCGGATAGAGCAACTGCCTTCTAAGCAGTAGGCCGAGGGTTCGAGTCCCCCAAGGCGCGCCAATATGGTGGTTGTAGCTCAGTTGGTTAGAGTATCAGGTTGTGGCCCTGAGGGTCGTGGGTTCGAATCCCATCAACCACCCCATAAAACGAAGCAGACGTGAAAACGTCTGCTTTTCGTTTTATGGCTTTGAGAGGGATTCGAAGGGTCGGTAGTGAATGACAGTCCGGGGGACTGTCAGAGCCGACCCCGACCAAGCCCGCAGGCGCGACCGAATCCCATCGTGAAAAAGCTTCGCTTTTTCAGTGAAATAAATCCCTGCGGGATTTGTGAAATGCACTTCGTGCGTGAAATACGCCTTCGGCGTGTGAAATGCGCTTCCGCGCGTGAAAAAACGAATACATCCGTGCCATTATGGCGTTCTCTTGACATTTCTCCTCATCTTCCCTATAATATTCCCATCAACTATGAGGAGCAAAACCATGAAAAAATTTCTTTTCGTTCTCCTTGCCCTCGCTTTACTTCTCCCCGCGCTCGCGCTGCCGTCCTCCGCCGAAGAATATCCCGCCGTTGATTCCGATATGATATCCGACCCCTCGCGCCGGAACTACGTCAACGCGATGATCGAATACCATCTCTCCGAAAAAGGCGAAAAACTCGTTTCCGATTCGCTCAAAAAC
>JAZUJV010000006.1:0-5583 GCA_045642945.1 Eubacteriales bacterium
GGCTGGATCAAATACTGCGAAGAATTCTATCCCGAATTCATCCCGAACCTCTCCTCCTGCAAATCTCCTCACGAGATGCTCGGTGCGCTTATTAAATCCTACTACGCCGAAAAAGCGGGTATCGACCCCAAAGATATCTACGTCGTTTCCATAATGCCTTGTACCGCCAAAAAGTTCGAGGCAGGCAGAGACGAGCTTAAAAACAACGGTCTCGCCGACGTCGACGCAGTCCTTACCGTTCGCGAACTTGCCAAAATGATCAAGAACGCGGGTATCGACTTCGCACGTCTCCCCGACGAAGACTTCGATTCCATCCTCGGTGAATCCACCGGCGCGGGCGTCATCTTCGGTGCTACCGGCGGCGTTATGGAAGCCGCTCTCCCTACCGTTTATGAAGTCGTTACCGGCAAATCTCTCGATAACGTCGAATTCCACGCCGTTCGCGGTACCGAAGGTATCAAAGAAGCCGAAGTTGACTTGGGCGGCAAAGTTGTCCGCGTCGCCGTCGCTCACGGTACCGGCAACGCTTCCGAACTCCTCGAACTCGTTAAGAGCGGCGAGAAGAAATACGATTTCATCGAGATCATGGGCTGCCCGGGCGGCTGCGTAACCGGCGGCGGTACTCCTATCGTCGACGCTACGACCAAGTCCTATATCGACCTCAAAGCAGAGCGCGCTAAAGCCCTCTACGGCGAAGATTCCGGTAAAGCCAAGAGAAAATCCCACGAGAACGAAGAAGTCAAAGCCCTTTATAAAGAATTCCTCGGCGAACCGAATTCTCATAAAGCCCATGAGCTTCTCCACACTCATTACGTTCCTCGTCCCAAATACAAATAATCCCGGGCTAAGTAAAATCGCGTGAACAAAAGAGCCGTGCTGAATTGCACGGCTCTTTTTTACTGCTTCAGAGAGAACTTTTTTCTCGGTCATTTACGTTTGGTAAACTCCGTTCGAAAAAAGTCCTCTCTTCATTGTCTCACACGATTTATGCTACGCCCGTGGCTGAGCGATGCGCCGCGGAACTCCGCATTTCTCATTTGTCATAGTCAATAAATACTTGTAAAACCATTTTCAATATGTTAAAATACCGTTACCGGGGACGGTAAGCCCGCCGTCGAAGGCACCTTCTACGGCAAAGTGTTCGAAAGAAGCTATAAAAAGAAGCATATTTAAAACAATCGCAAAGATATTTACATTAAGTTTACATTGTATAAAGGAGAATTTTATGAAATTACTAAATTTAATTTTAGCAATATTAATGTGCTCATGCCTGATTTTTGCGTCATGTTCAAACGAGATTGACAGCACAGACTCAAATATTAGCAGTCAACAAAGCGAAATTGAAAAAATTCCATCTTCATTTATACTTGCTAGCGCAGAAATGGACCTTCCTTTTGGCAAAATGAAAAGTGAGTATTCTTATGACGAACAATGCAATTTGATTGAAATCGAGTCATATAGCAAAAACGTTCTCACTAATTCCGAGAAATATAAATATGACGACAAGGGTTACTTGATAGAAAAAGTATCTGTATCGTATGATAATTCCGGTAATGAAACTTTCAAAAGTACAGAAGCATATGTTAATTCTGCAGATGGTTTGGTACAAAGCGGCACTATTGAAATGTCCGATAATACAAGCACGTTTATTAATCAATACGATAATAAAAACCGTATTACATTGCACGAACAAAAGGACAGTTCCGGAAATACCATAAGTAAGCAAGAATACACCTATACTGATGATTTTAATAGTTTTGAATGTGTTGAGTTAGATGGCCGTACCCATATCATAAAATATGACGCAAATGGAAACGAGCTCGAAAACGCATGGTTAGATGCAAATGGCAATACAATTAGCAGTTCTGTTAATGAATATGACAGCCATAATAATGTGACCAAAACTACAAATCACAAAAATAGTGTTACAGAACAAAAGCATACTTATAACAATGAGGTTTTAGTAAAAACCGAAATAATTGCTGACGGAGAGTTAACGTCAACAATCGAATATAACTATGACGAATACGGTAATCTTGTTGTAAAAAAACAGACAAGTGTTTCAGGAACAGTTGAAACTACGGTGAACACATGGACTCCTGTGTACGAAGATTAAGACGGCTTATAATAATTGTCGCTATCGCTGTTTCGTTGTTGTTTAGTACAGCATGTAACCACGAGAGTAACGAGTCTAACATAAGCAAAAACGAAACGAGTGAAGAGACGGTTATAGTTGTTTCGGAAATAGATCTGCCCTATACAGCATTGTGCGGAAACTCTATTTGGGATTTGAAACTATTTAACGAATGCTTATACATTGGTGCAGGTGATTACGATAAGAACTATACCGTAGAACAAGCATACAGATACAATATCAATAAATCCATTTGGGAAGAATGCGGAAATATTCCCGACGAACAAATCGGAAGATTTCTAGACATTGATAGAAAATTGATTGTTCCCGGATTTGATCCTACGAGCGATTGGAGTCTTGGGAATTATTATGAGTTGGAAAATGATTCTTTTGTTACTCACAGAGTAATACCAAACGGCATACACAATTTCGATATAGTAAAGTATAGGGATTGTTATTTTTACGGCCTTGGCGTTCCAAGCGGAAATCTACCAGTTGTAAAAGAAGATAATCAAGTTTTTTCTACGGTATCTTTTTTGAATAAGGACGGTAATACACTTTCAACGAATGACTTTCGAGAAGTCAGGGCATACGACCTTATTGTATTAAACGATGAACTCTATGCGTTTATACAGTTAGACGGTCAAAAATATGTTTATAAGTATAACGGCGATGAATTTGTATATCTTTCCGATTATACTAGAAAAATCGTTGTAGGCGGATTTGGTTATACACCGATGCTCGACAAATGCGTATTGAACGATACTCTATACTTCACTACGGGTTTACTTTATAGCACCACCGATATGAAGAACTTAAAATACATATCACCTGAAGGCATTGATTATGTATCCGATGTGTTGGTGTATAATAATGAACTTTATATTTTGTGCAATACAAAAAAAGAAAAAGGCAATTATACCGTAGAGATTTTCAGAAGAAACGACGACGATTCGTTTGTTTCAGTTGTATCTACAGAAAGCAAATTTCCCTCTATGTCATTTGAATATGACGGAACAACCTTCTATATCGGCACTGGCGATAAAAATGCAAACGAAAAAATTCAAAATACCATTCTATGTATAAAATGGGAGTAATAATATGATGACATTAGAAGAAGCTAGATAACAACAAGAAAAGTTACAAAAACAAACGATAACCAAGTTCTCCATTTATATGACTCTGCTTGTTGTTGTGTTTGTAACCTTGCTTGCGTTCACGGATTATTTTGCAAAATACTCCATACTGTATGCCATATTTTTAATATTCTTATATCTCGCGTGTAAAAGTTCAAAGATATACTATCTATTCAGACCAAAAGAATTCACAGGTGTAATTAAATATGCCACGGCGTTATCGATACCTTGAGCGCCCGCGCCGAATAAAACAATATTCAATAATAAAAAATGCCTTTTCGCGCTTTAAAAGCTTTTTTGTCTGCTTTTTTCACGAAAAAAGTAGGGCTTTAAAAGTTTTTGCCAAGCTTTTTTCAAAAAGCGCGCTTAATGCTGAATGCTCAAAAAAAGACCGCCGAAGCGGTCTTTTTTCATTTATTCAATTACAGTCTTGCCTTAATTGCGTCTGCCTTGTCGGCGATTTCCCATTTAACGCCGAGCTCTTCGCGTCCGAAGTGGCCGTAAGCGGCGAGATTTCTGTAAATCGGCTTGCGGAGGTCGAGAGTCTCGATGATAGCGGCGGGACGAAGGTCGAAAACTTCGTTTACTATCTCGGCGAGGCGTTCGTCCGAAACCTTGCCCGTACCGTTGGTGTTGACGAGTACCGAAAGGGGCTTCGCAACGCCGATGGCGTAAGCGATCTGAACTTCACATCTGTCTGCCGCGCCTGCAGCGACGATGTTCTTCGCAACGAATCTAGCCAAAAAAGCCGGGCTGGGGCGCAGTAAGTGGCGGTCCTTGCCCGAGAAAGCTCCGCCGCCGTGGGAAGCGTATCCGCCGTAGGTGTCGACGATTATCTTTCTGCCGGTAAGTCCGCTGTCGCCGTTGGGTCCGCCGACTACGAAACGTCCCGTCGGGTTGACGTAAATCTTGGTGTTGTCGTCGATGAATTCGGCGGGAACGGTGGGAAGAATAACTTCGCGGATAACGTCTGCGCGGATCTGCTCAAGCGTAACGTCCGCGGAATGCTGCGAGGAAACGACGATTGCGTCGACGCGTGCGGGCTTGCCGTCGATGTATTCAACGGTAACCTGGGTCTTGCCGTCTGCGCGGAGATAGGGAAGTGTGCCGTTCTTGCGGACCTCGGTAAGCTTTTTCGCGAGCTTCTGCGCGAGGGATATGGGCATCGGCATAAGCTCTTTCGTTTCGTTGCAGGCAAACCCGAAAACCATGCCCTGGTCGCCCGCGCCGGTGTCGTATTTGTCTTTAAGCTCGCCGTTCTTCGCTTCGAGCGCCTTGTCAACGCCGAGCGCGATGTCGGGGGACTGCTCGTGAATAGCGGTGATAACGCCGCAGGTGTTGCAGTCAAAGCCCTTTGCGCTGTCGTCATAACCGATTTCTCTTACGGTTTCGCGCGCGATAGACTGAATGTCAACGTAGGTGTTCGTGGTGATTTCGCCCATAACGAGGATAAGCCCCGTGGTGCAGGCGGTCTCGCAGGCAACTCTCGCCGTCGGGTCCTTCGCGATTATCGCGTCGAGCACGGCGTCGGAGATCTGGTCGCATATCTTGTCGGGATGTCCTTCGGTAACCGATTCACTCGTAAAGAATTTTCTCATTTTGTTTCTCCTTATATATGTAATATTTTTTCGCAATAAAAAAGCCTTTGCGCGACGGCAAAGGGCAAAAATATCTTTTGCTGTTGTCGTCTCATCTTCCGATAAAATATCGCTGAATTGACACCTTGCGTAGTGCAGGTTGTCGTGGTTTCGTCGGGCAGTTCCCTCCGCCACTCTTGATAAGATCGTGTTTATAATAACACCGTAAACCCCTTTTGTCAATATCTTTTAAATATATTCGCGCCCGGATCCATAAATATTTTAAAAAAATTCAAAAAACCTATTGACAAGTATAAATATTTTTGTTATACTAACCGAGCTGTCGCGGAAGCGTACGGACATGGCGGAATAGCTCAGTTGGCTAGAGCAATCGGTTCATACCCGATAGGTCGTGGGTTCAAGTCCAACTTCCGCTACCATATCTGGCCCGTTGGTCAAGCGGTTAAGACACCGCCCTTTCACGGCGGTAACATGGGTTCGATTCCCGTACGGGTCACCAGAAAGCAAAAAGCACACCGAAAGGTGTTCTTTTTCCTTTCTGCCATCCCGAAGGGAATCGAAGGGCGCGTAATGAATGACAGTCCGGTGGACTGGCAGAACGCGCCCCGACCGAGCCCGCAGGCGAGACCGATTCCCGTACGGGTCACCAACAACGACAAATCCGAACTGGTTTGTGATGAACGATCAGTTCGGATTTGTTTTTTATCTAAGATAG
>JAZUJV010000007.1:0-10181 GCA_045642945.1 Eubacteriales bacterium
CGTAGATATCTTTGGGGTCGATACCCGCTTTTTCGGCCTAGTAGGATTTAATAAGCGCGCCGAGCATCTCGGGAGGAGATTGGCAGGAGGAGAGGTTCGGGATGAATTCGGGATAGAGTTCTTCGCAGTATTTGATCCAGCCGGGAGAGCAGGAGGTGATCATCGGGAGAGCACCGCCGTTGGTAAGACGGCCGATAAGCTCGGTGCCTTCTTCCATTATCGTAAGGTCGGCGGCGAAGTCGGTATCGAATACCTTATCGAAGCCGAGGCGACGGAGAGAAGCGGCGAGTTTTCCGGTAACGGCAGTACCTATCGGGAAGCCGAATTCCTCGCCGAGAGTAGCACGGACGGCGGGAGCGGGCTGGACGACGACGTGTTTGGACGGATCGGCGAGAGCGGCATAGACTTCGGCGGTGCTGTCTTTTTCATGAAGCGCGCCGACGGGGCAAGCGAGGATACACTGGCCGCAGTTTATGCAGGGGGTATCGGCAAGGGATTTGCCGTAGATGGAGCCGATGGTGGTCTTTATACCGCGTTTGGAAACGCCGATAGCGCCGATCTTCTGAACGTTGTTGCAGGCGGCGACGCAGCGGCGGCAGCTGATACATTTGCTGTTATCGCGGACGATGGACGGACCGATATCGTCATACTGAGTTTTGGGTTTGGCGCCGTCGAAGGGATATTCGTCTACGCCGTATTCTTTGCAGAGTGCCTGAAGCTCGCAGTTGCCGCTTCTTACGCAGGAGGTGCATTCTCTGTTATGGTTGGAGAGAAGGAGCTCGAGGTTGATTTTTCTGGCGGCACGAAGCTTCGGGGTGTTGGTATGGATGACCATACCTTCGCCGACGGGAGAAACGCAGGCTGCCTGGAGGGCACGCGCGCCTTCGATATCGACGAGGCAGAGACGGCAGGCGCCGATCTGGTTGACGTCTTTTAAGTAGCAGAGGGTCGGGATGTTGATATGAGCCTCTCTGGCTGCTTCGAGGATAGTATAGGTCGACGGAACGGTAACTTTAACGCCGTCGATAGTAAGATTAACCATATTCATTATCAAGTCCTCCTTATTTCTTCGAAATGGCACCGAACTTACAGGTTTCGATACAGGTGCCGCACTTGATACATTTGGTCTGGTCTATGGTAAACGGGCTCTTGATCTCGCCTGTGATAGCGCCGACAGGGCACTTTCTCGAGCAGGCGGAGCAGCCTTTGCACTTCTCGGGGTCGATGACGAATCTTGCGAGCGCTTTGCAGGCGCCGGCAGGACATCTCTTCTCTTTGATATGTGCTTCGTATTCGTCGCGGAAGTAACGAAGGGTGGAAAGAACGGGGTTACGCGCAGTCTGGCCGAGGCCGCAGAGAGCGGTGGGTTTGATGTTGTTGGCGAGCTCTTCGAGCTTTTCGATATCGCCTTCTTCGCCTTTGCCTTCGGTGATACGGGTGAGGATGTCGAGCATTCTTCTCGTACCGATACGGCAGGGAGTACATTTACCGCAGGATTCGTCAACGGTGAATTCGAGGAAGAATTTGGCTATATCGACCATACAGTTATCTTCGTCCATTACGATAAGTCCGCCGGAGCCCATCATCGAGCCGATAGCCTGGAGAGATTCGTAATCAACGGGAGTGTCGATAAGAGAAGCGGGGATACATCCGCCGGAAGGACCGCCGGTCTGTGCCGCTTTGAATTATTTGCCGTTGGGGATGCCGCCCCCGATTACTTCGATGATCGTACGGAGCGGGGTGCCCATAGGAATTTCGACCAATCCGGTGTGGTTGATCTTGCCGCCGAGAGCGAAGACCTTGGTGCCTTTGCATTTCTCGGTACCCATGGATTTGAACCAATCGGCGCCTTTGTTGATTATCTGGGCGACGTTGGCGAGAGTCTCGACGTTATTGATTATAGTCGGCTGGCCGAAAAGACCTTTGACAGCGGGGAACGGAGGACGGGGACGCGGCTCGCCGCGTTTGCCTTCGATGGAAGTAAGAAGTGCAGTCTCTTCGCCGCAGACGAAAGCGCCCGAGCCGAGACGGATGTTGATATCGAAGCTGAAGTTCGTTCCGAAGATGTTTTTGCCGAGCAAGCCGTATTCACGAGCCTGATTGATGGCGATGGTGAGACGTTTGACGGCTATGGGATATTCGGCACGGACGTAAACGAAGCCTTCGTCGGCGCCGATAGCGTAGCCGGCGATAGCCATTGCTTCGATAACGGCGTGGGGGTCGCCTTCGAGAACGGAACGGTCCATGAACGCGCCGGGGTCGCCCTCGTCGGCGTTACATACGACATATTTCTTATCGGAGACGCTTGCCTGAGCGAACTGCCATTTTTTAGCGGTCGGGAAGCCTGCGCCGCCTCTGCCGCGTAAACCTGCGTCGCCGATGACCTTGATAACGTCGTCGGGAGTCATTTCGGTAAGAACTTTGCCGAGAGCCATGTAGCCGTCGGTGGCGATGTATTCGTCGATCTGTTCGGGGTTGATGACGCCGCAGTTACGAAGAGCGACACGAGTCTGTTTTTTATAGAATCCGGTCTCGCTTAAGGAGACGGGGCCTTCGGCTTTTTTGCCGCCGCCGATATCATCGTAAACCAATCTCTGGACGAGACGGCCTTTGAGAAGATGTTCTTCGACTATTTCGGGAACGTCTTCGATTTTAACGCGGGAGTAGAAGGTGCCTTCGGGGTAGATTATCATAACGGGACCGAGGGCGCAGAGACCGAAGCAGCCGGTCTGGACGACTTTTACTTCATCCTGAAGGCCTTTCGCTTCGAGTTCTTTTTCCATTGCTTCTCTGATCTTGACAGAGCCGGAGGAAGTACATCCGGTACCGCCGCAGATCAAAACGTGTGAACGAATCATATTTCTATGCCTGTCCTTTCTCAGAGTTTGGTGTTGCCGATAGTGTATTCGGCGACGATTTTGCCGCCTTTAAGATGCTCGGCGACGACGCGTTTTGCCTTTTCGGCAGTCATTTTGACGTAGGTGGTCTTTTCTTTGCCTGCTTCGAAGACCTCTACGACGGGCTCGTACTGGCAGATGCCGATGCAGCCGGTCTGGCTGACGGTAACTTTGGTAAGGCCCTCCTTGTTGACTTCCTCGACGAAAGCATTAAGAACGGGTCTTGCGCCGGCTGCGATACCGCAGGTAGCCATACCGACGACGACACGGATCTCGCCTTCGCCTTCACGAAGCGCGACTTTGTTTTTCATCTGTTCGCGGATCGCGGCAAGTTCTTCCAATGACTTCATAGCTTGTGTTTCCTTTCGGTTTGATAAATATTTTATTTTTTATTTTTTTCAATCTGTAAACGAAGAATATTCTTCTTCGAGCGAGCCCTTTATCCACGCGAGGACTTCGGGTTCGGAGAGGCTGACGCCTTCGCCGAGCACGGATCTTAATTCTTTCGTGTCGAGGCTGACCTCGTTTTCGCCTTTTTTATGGGAAAAGACGAAGTCGATATCGGGCGAGCCCTGGACGAGAGTTATCACCGTAGAAACGACGTCGCCGAGCGGGGTGAAATCTATGCTCGTTTTATCGAAGGTCGCTTTTACGGTAGTTCCGTGGGATTCGGGAAATTCGGACTCGGGACGGGACTCTATCGTTACTTCCCCGCCCGTCTGTTCGGCGGCAAGGGTAAGGAACGGGACGCCCAAGCCCACTTTTCGCGTGGTACGCGTAGTGAAGAAAGGGTCGCGGAGCTTTTCGACCTGCTCGCACGTCATCCCGCAGCCGTCGTCAACGAAGGTAAGCGTAAGGAAATTATCTTTTTCTTCGATATATATTCCGACGTTTTTCGCTTTCGCTTTGACGGAGTTCATGGCTATATCGAGGATATTTAAAGAAAGTTCTTTCATTATTACTATTCCCCGCGAAGATAGTCGAACAGCCTTTTTCGTATAAGGTCGCCGCTGTAATTTTCGTCGTCGAGCTCGAAGAAATTCTCGCGCTCGTTTATATCCCAGAGATAATGGGCGTCGGACGAGCAGACGATCTTTTTTTCTTTAAGCTCGGGAAAACGGGATTCGTAATCGGGTATCGACGAAGAATCGCGGTATTCGACGACGCCGAAGCGCGGCTCGGAGGGGAGCATACCGAGGGTGGCGATGATGCCGTTTGCCTCGCGGTCTATATGCGCGGGCCAGACTATCGCTCCGCGGGAAGTCGCCTCGTGATATCCTTCTTCTATCGAAAGCGTGGTGGCGTTCGGGAGAAGGAAATCGTCGGTCCCGATCACTTCGTCGTTTTCATCCATTATGAGCTGGTCGCCGAAAATTTCGGTTTTGTTTTTTATCCTTATTCGCCTCGTATCGACGAATTCGCCGAATTCCATCGCCTTTTCGAGAGTTTCGAAGAGGCAGACGATATGGACGTCCTCGGAGGTGGTGAGCTCGATGCCCGCTATCGGGATGACGCCCTGACTTTTGCACGCCTTATAGAAGGCGGGACAGTTTTTTGTCGTGTTATGGTCGGTGAGCGCGACGATATCGAGCATCTTCACCGCCGCCATACCCGCGATATTGGCGGGCGTCATATCGTTGTCGCCGCAGGGCGAGAGGCAGGAATGAAGATGAAGGTCGTAATAAAACTTGTTCACAGCGCATTACCCGCCGCGAGACAAAGCTCGTAAACGCTTTTTTCGGACGAAAGGACGTTTATTCCCTTTTCTTTCGCAAGGGCGACCGTTTTTTCGTCAAGCGAGACGTTTTCCGCAAGGATGACGGAGGAAACGCCGACGAGCGAGGCGACGGCTATGACGTTTGAATTTGTCATTATCGTGATCCAAAGGTTATCCTCCGACGCGTTGCCCATTACCCAGCTTAAAAGATCGCCGACGTAAACGCCGTTTATCTCTTTTTCGGGGCAAGGGAGCGAGACGGGAGTCAAGCCCGTTTTGGAGCAGAAATCGCCGACTGTCATATTGTTGACCTCTATTTATCGAGCCGGTCGTCGTTTTCGAGTTTGACGACAAGCTTCTGGAGTTTTTCACGCATACGGACTATGCACTCGTCCGGTCTGGCTTTGCCTTTGACGATATCTTCGGCGAAGCTGTAACAGGTCGGACAGCCGCAGGAGCCGCAGTCGAGATCCGGAAGGGTTTTCGCGATATTCTGTATCTCCGCCATTTTCCGCATCGCTTCGGCACGGTTGTTCGCGAGCGCCGCTTCGGGATGATATTCGACGGGAGAGGACGCGAGGTATTCATCGGGAATACAGCCGTCGTCGTTCTCGCGGAAATCCCAGTTCTGGGAAACGGGGAGATAGCGTTTGAGCGTTTGGAGACGCGCCTGGGCGATATGGGGGTTTTCGACCGTCATCGCACCGCCGACGCAGCCGCCGGGGCAGGCGCATAATTCGACGAAATCGAGATTCGGGAAATCGTCGTCTTCGATGGCTTCGAGAACGCGGATGGCGTTTTCGATACCGTCGGCGGCAAGATATCTGTCCTTGAAAACGGCGGTGGCTTCGCCGCCCGCGGCGGCCCAGCCGATGCCGATCATACCGCTTCTCGAAAGAGGCAGCGGGGTTTTGACGGCTTTCATCTTACCCAATAGCTCGAAGTAGACCTCGGAGAGTGAGACGCAGGCGTCGACGTTACTTGCCTTTCCGGCGAGAGCGTTTTTGACGTAGCTGACTTTGGCGGGACAGGGCGAAATGAATATTACGCCGATATCCTCGCTTTTGAGCTCTTTATGGTTTTCGAGCGCTTTTTTTCTCGCTCTTGCCGCGGCTATTTCGATAGGGGGCAGGAGCGGAAGGATATTATCGCAAAGATAAGGAAAACGAAGCGAAATGAGACGGGTTATTACCGGACAAGCGGAGCTTATTACCGGTTTTTCGATTCCTTCGCGTTTCAGATAAAGACGGGTGAAACCGCTGACGACCTCGGCGGCGCGAGCCACCTCGTATACTTCGTCGAAGCCCATATCCAAAAGACCTTGAAGGACGTAGTCGATATCGTCGAGATTATCGAACTGTCCGTAAAGAGTCGGGGGCGGAAGGGCTATTTTGTATTTGAAGCGGGAGATATCGGCGAGTTTATCGGAAACGGCTTTCTTGGCTTTGTAGGGGCAGACGCTTATACAAACGCCGCAGTCGATACAGCGGGAAGGGTCGATTTTCGCCTTTCCGTCGCGGACGCGGATAGCCTCCGTCGGGCAGCGCTTCAAGCAGTTCGTACACCCTTTGCATTTTTCGGGGTCAAGAGAGACCGAATGTTTATATACAGCCATAATATCAAAATCAGACGTTGACGGTCATCGTTATGGTGGTGCCTTTGCCGAGCTCGGATTTTATATCCATAGTGTCGGTGGAGCGTTTCATATTGGGCAGGCCCATGCCCGCGCCGAAGCCGAGCGAACGGACTTCCTCGGAGGCGGTGGAATAACCCTCTTTCATAGCGAGCGCAACATCCTGAATTCCGGGGCCGTTGTCGGAGAGGATTATCGTTATTACCGTATCGCCGACGTAAACGTCGGCAACGCCGCCGCCCGCATGGATGACCATATTGATCTCTCCCTCGTACATAGCTATCGAGACGCGGCGTATTATATCGGGCGAGAAGCCGAGCTTACGAAGGCTTCGCTTGACCTGTACCGACGCGTTGCCGGCGGAAGTGAAATTCGCGCCGTCGACGTCGAAATGGAAATGCAAAGCATCGCTCATCACAAAGACCTCCTTGTTCGGATTTTCAGCAAGAATCAGTTAAAAAACTTTATTTCGTTTCTCCTATAAGGCCGTTTACGTAAAGGCGTCCGCAGGATTCGAACATACGGTGTTTGGTGGCAAGGACGACTATCCCCGCTTCCTCGGCGAGCTCGATTATCTCTTTGGTGGGACGCTTGTTGCGGACGAAGACGATACAATACATATCCATCATATCCGCGGTTTTGACGACCTGGGTATTGACGAGCCCCGTGAGAAGCACGGCCTGATTCTTGACGAAAGCAAGAACGACGCTCATCATATCGCATCCGCAGGCGGACAATACCTCTTTATCGAGATATTCCCCGCAGCAGATCACCTCGGCCTCTAAGAGATCCTTAACTTCGGAAATTTTCATTTTAAAAATACCCTTTGGCGAAGATATATTTTAATACTTCGCGAGAATGTCCTTGATCATATCGGGTTTGAGTCTGCCGTAAACCTCGCCGTCGATTGTCATAACGGGAGCGAGACCGCAGCAGCCGAGGCAGCGGGTATCCTGAATCGAGAATTTGCCGTCGGGGGTAGTTTCGCCGGCTTCGATACCGAGCTGTTTTTTGACTTCTTCGAGTACGGCGGCGGCGCCTTTAACGTAGCAGGCGGTACCGGTGCAGACCGAAACGACGTGGTCGCCCTTCGGGGAAAGGGAGAAGAGGGCGTAGAAGGTAGCAACGCCGTAGATTTCGGATACGGGGACGTCAAGTCTGTCGGAGATGAGCTGCATCGTTTCGAAAGAGAGGTAGCCGAAAAGGTTCTGTGCCTTCTGCATAACGGGGATAAGGGCGCCCTTAACGTCTTTCTGTTCGGCGATGTAGAGCTCGAGCTCCGCGGTCTTGGCCTTGATTTGTTCCTGGGAAAGTGCCATTTGGAAGTTCCTCCTGAAAATTTATTCCATATTTTTTGATACGGGTTTTACGTGCGCGAACGCACATACGCGCACATAATGGATTTTAACACAGAAGCTTGTGGTTTTCAATACTTTTTTGCGAAAAAAAGCAACTAAATATTGTAATTATATAAAATATATGGTAGTATGAATCCGGCAACGAAAAATCAAGCGGAGGTAGTTTTATGAAAAACGAAGACTGGAAGCGGAAAATCGCTTATCAGATATATCCGAGAAGCTTTATGGACGCGAACGGCGACGGCGTCGGAGATCTGAAGGGTATCACTTCGAAGCTCGATTATCTTAAAGAGCTCGGGGTTGATTACGTATGGCTTTGCCCCGTCTACGCTTCGCCGATGGACGACGGCGGATACGACGTTTCGGACTATTATTCCATAAACCCGATGTTCGGGACGATGGAGGACATGGACGAGCTTATCGCCGAAGCGAAAAAGCGCGGGATAAAAATTATAATGGACCTCGTTCTGAACCATTGCTCTGACGAGCACGAATGGTTTAAAAAAGCGCTCGCCGACCCGAACAGCGAGGAGGCGACGTATTTCTATTTCCGCGAAAGCAAAGACGGCGCGCCTAACAACTGGCGGTCGATGTTCGGCGGCAGCGCATGGGAAAACGTCGGCGGAGACAGGTATTATATGCACCTGTTCTCGAAGAAGCAGCCGGACCTTAACTGGGAAAACCCGAAGCTTCGCGAAAAGCTTTACGAGATGATCCGCTGGTGGCTCGACAAGGGTTTGGGCGGATTCAGGATAGACGCCATAACGCACATCAAGAAGGAGCCGACGCTCTCTTCGCTTCCTGCGGACGGAAGCGACGGGATGGTGGCTTGCTTCGGCCCGACGAGAAATTACCCCGGTATCGGGGACTTTCTGACCGAGATGCGCGAGCAGACCTTCGACAGATACGACTGTATCACCGTGGCGGAAGCGGCGGGAGTGCCTTATGATCAGCTTGGCGAATATATCGGCGAAAACGGATATTTCAGCACGCTTTTCGACTTTTCCTATTCCGAGCTTTATTCCTACGGGCACGGGTGGCACACCTGCAAGAGCGCGTGGGAATGGCCGATAACTTTGCTTCGCGACAAGATGTTCGCATCGCAGACCGAAACGGCGAAAATCGGATTCGGCGCTGTATATTTCGAGAATCACGACTATCCGAGAGCTTGTGAGAAATTCATTCCGCACGAATATCAGAGCGAGCTGACGCAGAAGATGCTCGGGACTTTGTTCTTCTTCCTTCGCGGTATCCCGTTTATTTATCAGGGCGAGGAGCTCGGGATGACGAACACGGTTTTCGACAGCATCGACGAGGTCGACGACATTTCAACGAAAAATCATTACAGGATAGCGCTTGCCGACGGGCTCACGCCGAAGGAAGCGATAAAGGCGGTAAACCGTTACAGCCGCGACAACGGAAGAGTTCCTTTTCCTTGGAATTCGGGCGAAAACGGCGGTTTTACAACGGGAAAGCCGTGGCTTAAAATTCACCCCGATTACATATCCTTCAACGCCGAGGACGAGGAAAAGGACGCGGGAAGCGTGCTAAACTATTACAAGGCGATGATAAAGCTTCGCAAAAGCGAAGAATGGTGCGAGACGCTTTCGGTCGGGGACATAAAGCCGATAATGCTTGATTGCGGCGAGGTAATCGCATATATTCGCGAGGGCAACGGAAAAAAGGCGGCGGTCGTTTGTTCGTTCTGCCCCTACCCTATTTTCGTAAGCCCCGAGGTCGAATTCAAGAATTTGCTTTTGGCGAATTACGAGACGCCTTTTATGAAGGTCGGCGACAGGATAAGAATAGAGCCTTTCGCGGCGTTCGCTGTTGAAATTTAACGAAAAAGACGGGCAAAAAAGTTAAAAATCAACCGTTGACAGACGGGAATATTTATGATAAAATAAGAAAAAAGTAAGGAATTTACTAAAAAAAATCAATTTTGAAAGAGGTTTTTACCATGGGAAAATTCGTTATCAAAGAAACCAAATCCGGCGTTAAATTCAACCTTAAAGCAGGTAACGGCGAAGTTATCGCCACCAGCGAAGTTTACACCACCGAAGCTGCTTGCCGCAAGGGTATCGCTTCCGTTATCAAGAATTCCGCAGTCGCAGGCGTTGAAGACCAGACCGCAGAAGGCTTCAAGACCGTTAAGAACCCGAAATTCGAAATTTACGCCGACAAAGCAGGCGAATTCAGATTCAGACTCAAAGCTACCAACGGTCAGATCATCGCCGTAAGCGAAGGCTACAAGGCTATGGCAAGCTGTCTCAACGGTATCGAATCCGTTCGCAAGAACGCCGCAGAACAGAAGATCGAAAAAGAAGCCGAATAAGCTTTTTAAATCCGAAAAAACACGAAAATATCCCGCTTTTTACGGCGGGATATTTTTACATAAAACGCGGGTGAAGATATGAAAATCACAGAGAAATTCAACATTGACGGTTTTGGTATCCAGCCGTCGGAAAAGGTTTTATCCGTTTTTAAAAACGACAGCGGCGAAGACGCTTTCGTTTCGACAAGCGATTTTGATTTACGCTCGTCGCTCGTTATCACCTTCGACGGAAGCGGCAGAG
>JAZUJV010000008.1:0-6664 GCA_045642945.1 Eubacteriales bacterium
AGTCGAGCTGTATCGCGTCGGTGGAATATTTTTCGGCGAGCTCTTTTATTATCGCGAGTTCGAAAGATCGTATATCCTTATCCGCGGGGTCGAGGGTTATATATCCGCTCGCAACGGTGGCGCTGCCCTTGTTCGTGATAACATATTTGTATTTATAAAGATTCATATAATGGTTTTCGGGGAACGCTATACCGTTATAGCCGCCCGCGAAGCAGCCGACCATTATAATAAAGGTAATATCCTGTTTTTCACATTCGTCGCGGAAAGCGGCGAGCACGTCGAAATCGAGCCCCGGGAAGACGCACATGCCGTCGACCTCCGACGGATAGACCGAATATCCCGCCGAGCAGTTTTCGACGATAAGAGTGTTGAGCCCGACGTTTTTGGCGAAGGCAACGGCGGCTTTGACGTCGTCGGCGCTGCGGTAATGCTTGTGATAATCGTTCCCCCAGCGCTCCGCGACGGTTATCCAAGCGGCGCGGTCGCCGATTCTTACCGACGGGATAAGCAAAGAGGCGTTATCTTTTATAAGCTTTTCGGCTTTTATAAGGTTTTCCGCGCTTTCGCCGTTTTCATAACCTTTTATAAGTGCTTCCGCTTCCGAAAGAAAGCTATGCGCTTTTTCGAAGTCTATATGCGAAAGCTTCGAAAGCTCGGCGTTGTAGGTATCCGAGAGCCCGAGAAGCGTGTTTTTAAGCTCTTTAAGCTTGGTATCGGGCGTATCGAGAATAAGAAGCGAGTTTTTTCCGCTTAAAACGATTTTTTTATTCGCGGCGACGTAGCGCGAAACGGTGCTCATAAAATCGCCCGTAACCGAGATTATGAACCCGCCCTCGGGGATTTCGTTTATCGCGTTGTCGTTTTCGTAAATATCCGTGATATTCCCGTCTTTATCGACGGCGATTTCGAGGCAGTTATCGCAAATCGGCGTGGTGTCGCCCCCGTCGAAAAGGGTTATCCCGCTTGCGGGGCGGGTTTTGTTTTTGCCCGTGATATTTATGCGGCGGAGCTTATAGAGATAGCTTTTTTCGGTGATGAAGATATTTTCGCCCGCCTTGGTCTCGGCAAACGCTTTCGCAAGCGAGGTCCCCGAAAGCGCCGAAACGACGTAGCCGCCGTCGGGTATCGTCGCGGAGCCGTTCTCGGTCTTTACCGCTTTGTTTTCGGCGTCGACCGAAAGCTCGACGCGGTTTGACAAAGTGCAGGTATAACCCGTATACCAATAATTATCGAACACGGCGCATACCGGCTCGCCGGCCGGGTCTTCGTCGGTGAGCGAAATTTCGTATTCTTTGCTCCCGACGGTAACGAATTTTTCGTATTGGCTCTTGATCCCCAAGCCCGCGACGGTGTCGCCGACGGAAAGTGCGTTTTCTTCCCCGACAAACCTTAAAAGATAACCGTTTTCGGGGATATAAAGCTTTTTGTTTTCGGAAACGTCGACGACGGTTCCGTCGATTATTACGGCGTCGGAAAAGCTTTTTTCGATTTTTTCGCTGTCGTCGAAGCCGTATTCGAGCAGACAAAGCCCGTCGCCGACGGAATTTTCGAAGTCGATATAAAAATCCTCGCCGTTTATTTTTATCACTCGCTTCTCATCCGAAAAAGAAACGGCGGAGCTTTCGCTTCCGCCGCCGCAGCCGACGTTAAAGAGAAGCGAAAGCGTAAGAAGTAGGCACAATGCCTTTAAAAAACGTTTTTGCATAACTCTCACCGCAATATAATTTATTTATCCTCGAGCTTTTTCAAATCCTCGTCGATATCCTCTTTGACTTTTATCCTGCCGAGAATTTTTAAATCCTTTTTGCCGAAGACCTTGACGGACTGGTCGTCGTTCATCTTGACTTTTATCTTGCCCGTCAGGAAGCTGCTTTCGATTATGACTCCGCGGCCTTTCGGGCTGTCGACTATCGAATCGACCTTCGGGAAGGTGGCGTATTCGCGCTCGTAGGTGTCGTTTTCAAAGCGGAGACAGCACATAAGTCTGCCGCAGGAGCCGCTTATCTTTGAGCTCGAAAGCGAAAGGTTCTGTTCCTTCGCCATCTTTATAGATACCTGCGCGAAATCGGGCAGAAAGGTGTTGCAGCAGAAGGGTCTTCCGCAGCAGCCTAATCCCCCGAAAAGCTTGGCTTCGTCGCGCACGCCTATCTGGCGAAGCTCGATACGCGTTCTGAAAACGCCCGCAAGGTCTTTTACGAGCTCGCGGAAGTCGACTCTGCCGTCGGCGGTGAAATAGAAGCAAAGTTTAGCGTTGTCGTGGGTGTATTCGACGTCGATAAGCTGCATTTCAAGTCCGTTTTTCGCGACTTTTTCGAGGAAGATCGGCTTGGCGCTTTCCTCGAGCTTTCGGTTCTCGGCGTTGCGGTCGTCGTCTTCCTTAGTCGCTTTGCGGATAACGGGTTTAAGCGGGAACACGACCTCTTTTACCGAAACGGGCTTGTTTCCGAGCGCGACCTCGCCGTATTCGACACCGCGCACGGTCTCGACTATCGCGTGGTCATATTTTTCGAATTTTATCCCCGTCGGGTCGAAATAATAGACCTTTCCGCCTCCGCGGAAGCGAACGCCGACGACCTCGACCTTTTCGCATTCTTCTTCGGGCGCGGGCTCGGAATAATCGTATTCGTATTCCGGCACGATCTCTTCCTCGGCTATTTCGGCTTTTTCGGTCTCGGGCTCGGTGTTTTCCGCCGCGTTTTGCTTGTTCATATCTGGGCGGCTGCCGTAGCTTCTCTGTTTATGGCGGTTTTTATGGTAATATCCGCCGTGATTGGCTTTTTTCTGTTCGCCGTTATTCTGTTCCATTGAAGGTACTCCGTTTTCTTGTGGTTTTTTGCTTTTTTAAGCGTTTTATTTTCGTTATTTCGCCGCTGTGGCAAGAAGGTCTATCGAAAGTTTAGTGGTCGCGGCGGTTACGTTTACGTTCGAATCGAGCGAGGCGCGGCAGCGCAGCGCGTATTCGCCCATTCGCGAAAGTATCTTTTTAGAGGTTTTTTCGGCGGGGACGCGGGCTTTTTCGCTTTCGGGGAAAAGGTGCGCCTCGGCGCCGTATTTTATTTTGCTTAATTCGCTTATCAGCGAGACGAATTCATCGAGCAATGCCGCGAGATTTTCGCGTTTGTATTTCGGCAGCACGAGCAGCGACATAAGCTCGTAGCTTTGGCGGGCGAGCGCGGCGGCGAGCATGTCCGCCGCCTTGGCGCGTAACGCGGCGCGGTCCTTTGAGAGCAAAAGCTTCGCTTCGCCGATGTTGCCCTTCGCGGCGCTGACGGCGGCTTCGAGCGAAATTTTATCGTATTTTTCGGGAGAATTTTTTAATATCTCCGTCATTTCCTCATCGGTACAGCCGTCGAGCCTTATGCGCTGACCGCGGGAAAGAAGCGTCGGAAGCAGCCGCGAGCGAGTGTCGGTGAGAAGAAAGATAACGACTGTTTCGGGCGGCTCCTCGAAGATTTTAAGAAGCGCGTTCTGGGCTTCTTCGCGTAATTTCGCGGCGTTGTTGACGATAAAGACCTGTTTGTCGGAATCGTTGGGCTTTATCCCCGCACGGCGGATAATTTCGCGCATGTCGTCTATCGACGCGGCTTTTTCTTTTCCGTATATATAAATATCGGGGTGTCCGTTGCCGAGCGCCTTTAAACAGCCCTCGCAGTACCCACAGGGCTTTTTGTTCCCAGTGCAGACGACGGCACGCGCACATTCGAGCGCAAAGTCGAGTTTTCCGATACCCGCGTCGCCGTCGATTATGTAGGCGTGGGACAAAACGCCGCGCGTGGCTTTATCGGCAAATATTCTCGCTTCTTCCGAGTTCCGCATCGCGTCTTTCCCCCGTCAAATATTCTTTCGATTATATAATAACACAAAAATATCTTTTTGAAAAGGGATTTGGCAAAAAATAATTTGACAAACCGATAAAAAAGGTATAAACTATCGAATAATAATATGGATTAGTATGTCCCGAGGAGGAAAAGGAGGACCGTTATGGGTATAATAGTAGGCGTAGACGTCGGCGGAAGCACGACGAAGATCGTCGGTTTCGACGGCAAAAAGCTTTTATCGCCCGATTTCGTTAAGGCAAACGACCCCGTCGCTTCGCTTTTCGGCGGCTTCGGGAAGTTCACTACGGATAATAAAATCACGCTCTCGGATATCGACGAGGTCATGGTTACGGGCGTCGGCTCGGCATATATCGGAAGCGACATATACGGACTTCCCGCGACGCACGTCGACGAATTCCGCGCCGACGGCAGAGGCGGACTCTGGCTCTCGGGGCTTAAAGAAGCCATCGTCGTCAGCATGGGCACCGGCACGGCGAACGTTTATGCGAACGCCGACACCGACGAATATATCTATCTCGGCGGCACGGGCGTCGGCGGAGGCACCCTTTCGGGCTTGGCTTCGCTGCTCCTCGGAATGAGCGACGTGCGGCACGTTTCGGAGCTTGCCGAAAGCGGCGACCTTTCGAAAATCGACCTTTGCATTTCGGATATCACCGAACGCGACCTTATCCCGACGCTTACCAATTCCGCGACGGCTTCGAACTTCGGGAAGCTTTCCGACCTCGCTTCGCGCGAGGATATCGCGCTCGGACTTATAAATATGGTCTTCGAGACCGTCGCGATGCTCGCGATCTTCTCGGCGAGAATGAAAAACATAAAAGATATCGTGCTTATCGGCAACCTGTCGGTGCTCCCGCAGGCAAAGCCCATTTTCGACAATTTGAGCAAAATGTTCAATATGAATTTCATAATCCCCGAAAACGCGGGATTCGGCACGGTCATCGGCGCGGCGCTCGAAAACAAGCGCTGACAAAAGGATTATAAAAATGGCAGAAAAAATAAAATGGAACAAAAAAATATTCGCCATGCTTTTAAACGAGGCGAAGGGCGTAAGAAGCTGGCGGCAGTTCGCGTCTGACGCCGACGTGAGCTACGTTCAGATGAGAAAGCTTGCGCTCGGAACGCAGGAAAATCCCCCGCGTCCCAAGCTCATTCGAAAGATAGCCGCAAACGCTTTCGGCGAAATCGACCTTCCGGACCTTATGTACGCCGCCGGTATGCACGTTTCGGGCAGCGAGACGCTTCCCCGCACGGGCGACGGTTTCGACGCGAAATATCTTTCGCTTTCTTTAAAAGACCGCAAAACCGTCGATAAATTTATGGATTTTCTCGCGTCCGAAGCGAAAAAATCAAAATAAAAGCGTAAGCGCCAGAAGCGGCAGCAGATTATCGCCGTCCTTTTCGCCGTCGAGAAGCAAAAGAAGCGCTATCCCGATAAGCAAAAGGTCGTCGAGCGTCAATTTTTTGATTTTCCTGACAAGCCCTTCCGAAACGGGTTTGCTTTCGGCTTCGGGAAAATCTTTGTTTACGGGCTCTTCGTTTTGAACGCCGTATTCATAAAAATTCCCGTCGCTTTTTACCGAAAAATCCTTCTGGTACAAATAAAACACCTCATTTCTTAATCGCTTTTAACACCGAGGCGGGGGCGAGCGCCGATATCATCGCGTCGACGCGCGCGCGTTTTTCCTCGCGGATAAAGGGCTTTAACGCTTCGAGCAATACGACGCGCTTATCCTGCGGGATCATCTGTTTTTCGCCCGAAGTTCCCGAAAGCGACGCCGCGGCGGAGGATATGCCCGCAAGCGATTCGGGGTCGGATAGCAAGTCTTTTATTTTTGCGGCTATATCAGCTTCCAAAATCCATTCCCCTTTCGCGAAGCAGCTTTAAAACCTCGCCTGCTTTGTCTTTCCCGACGGACGACACGATATTTTCCGCGTCGCTTTTCGTCATTTTCGAAATTCTTTTTTTGAGCGACGGGATATCCGAAAGCATCGCGCCGGTTTTTAATTTCCCGACGCCGCAGACCGAGGCGACCTCGCGGGCAAGGCTTTCGAAAGCCGCGTCGTCCAGACTTAAGATTTTTTCGATAGGATTTTCGTTCATAAAACGCCTCCAAAATATAGTTGAAACGGAGTTTTTATATGTTCTTCTGCAAACCCGAAAGAAGCGTAAAACAGACGAGACTTCTGCTTTTTGTCTGCGTGCTCGCCACGGCGGGAACGTTTCTTGTCGGCTCGCTTATACAAAAATATTCACCGCTTATAAACCTCGTCGGTTTCGCGTTTCTCGCGGTTTCGATACTTCTCGTCGTAAGATATTCGCTTACCGAGATGGAATATTCTTTCGACAACGAGGATTTTACGATAATCAAAAAAGTCGGATACCGAAGCCAGACGGTATGCTGCGTTTCGCTTTCCACCGCGAAAGACCTTATCACGAAAGCCGAATACGACGCGCTCCCGCGCGAGCAAAAGGCGATAATAAAATATTCGCTGAACCAGAATATGTTTGCCGATTCCTACGTTTTCCTTTGCGATTTCAACGGCAAAAGCTGTAAAATAGAGTTTGAGCCGAACGCGCAGTTCGCCGCGCTTTTAAAAGCGAAGATAGACGAAGTCAGGGCGCAAAGCGAAACTTTACAATAGCATTCTATGCGCCGTGCGGCGCTTGATTGAATAAATTTTATAAAATACCTTCGGAGGTGAAATACAATGTATGACGTTACGGTCATCGGAGGCGGCGTTACAGGTGCCGCTATCGCGATGTATCTTTCGAAATACAACGTAAAATGCTGCGTTCTCGAAAAGGAGAACGATATTGCGAT
>JAZUJV010000009.1:0-1892 GCA_045642945.1 Eubacteriales bacterium
AACTCGAAATAAGTGTCAGTTCGAAAACCTTCAACTTCGACGTTCCGATGAGCGAGCTTATCGTCTTTGTCCAAGGCGCCAACGGTTCGATAAACGGCATAAAAACTTCCGACGGTACTTTGATAAAGAGCTCCAAAACGCCCGTCGCCGTTAAATACAGCGATTGCGACGCCACCAACTACAGCAACCTTCCGACTACCGACCTGCTCGGAAGCATCGCGACCTTTAAAGACGATTTCGTCTGCGGAGAGTATTCCGTCGACGTTACCGGCGCCGAGACTATCGAGATATACTATAAGCCGAATATCGAAATTGCCGTTTATCTTGTCGACTCCGAGGGCAACGAGGTCACGGATCTTGCTAATCTCGCCGCGGGAGAATATACGATAAGATTCGGATTCGTGAAAGCGGGAACGAACGAAAAAGTCGAGATGTCCAAGCTTCTCGGAGACGTCGAATACAGCGCGTTCGTCACCAATAACGGAGAAAAACACGAAAAAGTCTATTCCGACGGCGATAAGATAATTCTTAAAGAAGGCGACCTCGACATAGACGCCACCGCGCTCTATCTCGAATATAACACGGTCTCCACCTCGCTTCATTATTCGGTCTTCAAAGATAAAGAAATAACCTTCGAAATCGTCGATAACCCGACCTTCGAAATCGGCTCCGAAGGCTTCCTCTCCGAAAAACATATTACCGTCAAAGCCAAAATCGACGGTCAGGAATTCAACGAAGAGCAATGGGCAACGATGGAGGACCCGAAAATCTCTCTCTCCGATGCCGAAAGAGGTTTCAAAATCGAAAACCCGATAATCGAAAAAACCTCTGAACCCGGCATATTTATCGTTACTCCCGTCCTTCCCGACGGAAAGCCGTCTACCGGCACCTATTCCGACTGCGATTTCAATGTTTATCATGAGCAAAAAGTCGTCAGCGAAGTCTGGAAGGGAAGTCTGAACGGAACTTTAAAGCTGAAAGACACAAGATCCTGGTGGGAAAGAAACTGGGATAAGATAGTAAAATTCGGAATCGCCATTATCATCTTCCTCTTCCTGATAGGCTATCTCCCGTTCATCAAAAACTACTTGCCGAAGAGTCTGAAGAGCAAGCCGTATATAAAATGTATCCCGAGCCAGCCCGGCGAAAAACGAAAGGACCGCAACGGTTCGATGAGTAAAAACTTTATTTCTACGATAATTCCTTACGTTTCTCAAAAAGGCGAGATAAAATACGTTCCCAAAGGTGTTACGGGCGCTCCGCTTATGAAGGTGAAGGCAATCAAACACCGCAGAATGACCATAACGAACTATAAAGCGTTTGCCGGAAAAGACAATATAACCTTTGACGGTGAATCCATTAAAAAGGATTGCAAAAAATTCGATACCGGCGCGGGCGTCACGATAAAAGTGATACGCGGCGAATGGACTTATATCTGCAGTCCGAATCAAACTAATTAAAATTTTTTTGGGGGTTATAAAACTATGAACGCACCAACTTTACTGATAGGTCTCGGCGGAACGGGCTGCAAGATTGTACAACGCGTTTCGAAAATGGTTACTCCTGACCAAAGAAGCAATATCGCTTTTGCCGTATTTGATACGGATATAAACGATTTGCGCAAAATCCAGGAGAGAAATCCGTTTATCAAAACCATCCAGACTTCCACGAAACAGACCGTCGGCGAATATCTTAACAAAGATACCCACGCCCGCGATTCCTGGTTCCCCGTAAACGCTATCCTTAACGGAAAAACGCTTACCGAAGGTGCCGGCCAGGTACGTTCTATTTCGAGACTCGCTCTCGAAACGGTAATCCGTGCCGGAAAAATGGAACCTCTTCACGAGGCTGTCCAAAGTCTCTATAAGGTCGAGGAAGATAAAGCCGAACAG
>JAZUJV010000010.1:0-2795 GCA_045642945.1 Eubacteriales bacterium
TTTTCACGCCCGCAGGCATTTCACACGCCGCAGGCGTATTTCACATCCGCAGGATATTTCACAAATCCCGGCAGGGATTTATTTCGTTTTCGGCGCGTGATGAAAATGCTTCAAAAAACATCCCTATCAACACGCGCCGAATTAAATCAGCCTGTTTTTTTCTGTTTTCGTATCAGTTTACTTCGCGCTGTTCGGGGTAGATTATTTTATCCTTTTTGAGATTCTTACAGGTGCTTGCATGGGGGCATCTGCCGCAGACGCCCGAGCCTCTTTTATTTTCTCTGTCCTCGGTATAGCAATCGGGAAGCGTTTCTTCACCTTCGCCGCCGACGACGTCAAGCAGCTGGCTGTCTTTCAGTTCGTTTTGGTTATCCATCGTATAGCTCCTTTTAATATTTTCGACGGTCAATTCGCTTCTTTGGCATAAACGTTTTGATAGGAATTGCATTGCGGGCAAAACATGTGATCAATATTACATGTTGCCGCTCTGCGTGCCTGTGTGAAAGTAGAAAGCACGGTATGACATTTCGAGCAATGAACGTTATAAGTTACCTCATCCGTATAGGTTACATTAATCGTATTGGGCTCTATATCGAAGCCGCACAATCCGCCGACGACTTTTTCGGATTGATCGTTTATATTTTCCGCGTTCTTTTTGATTTTTTCGCTCATTTTTTTCCTCCTAAATTTTCTTTTCGATTATTTATACGAGCCGTTTCGGGAAATGGCTAACGGTTTTTACGCTACGCCGAAAACTTCTTTTAATTCTTTTTCGGTATGGCCTTCTTTAAAGAAATTCTCGGTCGTTTTAAAGGCGATGCCGCCGCGGGAGCCGTTTTTGCCGAACTGGACGGAGGCGTAGAAGCCCTCTTTGCCGAGGCAGATAAGCCCGCAGGCGGAGGCGTAAGTATATTTTCTTATCACCTTTTCGGGATTTTCGAGCGGGACGCAATAGAGAGTTTCTTTCGGCTGGTAGGGCTCGCCCGGGCCGTAGGTCGTGAACCAGAATTCTTTATTATCGGCGTCGTAGTCGAGCGTCTGGATTCCGAGCATGGTGTTGCCCGTGGGGACGAGATACATTTTTTCAAGACGCGCGGACATATCGCATTTAAAGATAATCTCGTTTTTATATTTCTCGTTCGGCCAAGTCGCGCAGGCGACGAACATTTTGTCTTCGCCGGTCTCCGTATCGGGCGCTATCGCGACGCCGTCGATGCCGCGGAAGCCGTAGATATCGCTTTCGGTACGGGCGACTTTTTTTAATTCGTCGCAGATATCCATATTAAGAATATCGAGAACTTTTAGATCCTCGGCGTCGAAGACGTATATCTTAAAGCCGCTCCAATCGCCCCATTCGTGCCCGGGGAGAGGCATTCCCAAGTAGCTCGCGTATATTTTGCCGTCGTGGTAATCTATATCGCCGAGGTGGCCGCCGGAGATTCGCACCTGACACATCATAGTGCCTTGCATATTGGTTTTCACAAGAGAATTCGTGAACGACCAATACATATAGTCTTCGCTTTTGGAGAAGCCCTGCATGTGCCAATCCTGATGGGTACATTCGACGTAGGAAAAGTCTTCGGCTTTCATTATCCGTTTATACCTACTATCTTCTTTATTTCGCCCTCGTTGCAGGGAGTGTTGAAGAAATCTTCGGTTACCTTATAGGCGATGCCGCCGCGGTTGCCGTTTTTGCCGAACTGGATAGAGGCGAAGAAGCCCTCTTTGCCGAGGCAGTCGAAGCCGTAGGGGGTGGAGAAATAATATTTACGGAGCACCTTCGAGAGGTCGTAGGGGAGGCAGTAAAGAGTCTCTTTCGGCTGGTATTCCTCGGCTTTGCCGTAGGTAGTGAACCAGAATTCTTTATTTTCGGCGTCGTAGTCGAGGTTCTGGATACCGTAGACTGTGTTGCCGGTCGGGATATGGTATTCGGTCTCGTATTTGCCGTTAAGGTCGCATTGAAGAATTATCTGATTACTGTATTTTTCGTTCGTATAGAGCGCGCAGGCGACGAACATTTTATCTTCGCCGGTAACGGGGTCGGGAGCTATGGCGACGCCGTCGATAGCCTGAAATCCGCGGGTATCCTCGGGAGTGCAGGTGATGGCTTTGTATTTGTCGCAGATATCCATGTTGATTATGTCGATAATATGGAGGTCTTCGGCGTCGAAGACGTATATTTTAAAGCCCGTCCAATCCTCCCACGCGTGGCCGGGGAGAGCGTCTTTCAGGAAGCTGCAATAGACTTTTCCGTCATGATAGTCGCAGTCGCCGAGGTGGCCTCCGGTAACGTGGACCTGGCATCTCATCGTGCCCTGAAGGGTGGTTTTTACCATAGAGTTCGTAAAGGACCAGTACATGTGCGTTTCGCTTTTCGAAAAGCCCTGCATGTGCCAATCCTGATGAGTACATTCGACGTGTTCGAAGCTTGTGATATCCATAATTTTTCCTCCGATATTTTGGTATATCCATTTTAACACTTTGAAACGCATATTGCAACATAAAAAGCCCGTCTTATAGGGCAAGACGGGCGGATTTTTATATATTTTGCAGTTATTCGGACAATGCGCGTGGGTCGAAACACGGTTTCTTTCGGAACACGGATCGGCGTAGGGGAAAAACTCGGAAAACGGGAAGGACATTTTCGAGAAAACCGAGCAGGGGTCGCCCGTGTCGGAGGGCTTGCTTTCCTTTTCGGGGACGGCAAAGCGGCTCTGGGGCAGGATAACCTGGACTTTACGTTCCATTCTTATCACCGAGAAGACGCCGAGCGTGATATATACGTTATTTACGCC
>JAZUJV010000011.1:0-2032 GCA_045642945.1 Eubacteriales bacterium
GATCTGGCGATGCACGCGCCTATTATCTTTTATCTCGGCTCGGCGGTCAAAGCGCATCTCGATTACGCGAAGCTGCCCGCTTTCGAAGGCGTTGAGGGCAGAATCGAAATCAAGCAGGACTTCGGCGGGAACGAAGCGGAAAAATCCGAAGACGAAGATGAAGACGAAGAAGACGACGAAGATGAAATAATCGAGGATGACGAGCTCGAAAGAAGCGCCGAAGAAGAGGATTTGACAACGCCTATCGGAAAATTCGAAGGCGACGAGGAAGACGCTTTGGTAAAAGGCAGTTTTGCCGGACTTGACGTTTTCGTTGTTTTCGAAGATGAAAAAGCGAAGATGATCATTAACGGATACGTATGCGACGAAATTACCATCGGAGCGGAGACGCAGAGCAAATTCGAGCTTCGCGCAATCGTAAACGACATAGATTTTTCGTTCGATTAGGAAGCGGATTTCGGAGGCGACTCGATGTATCTTTACGCCGACGACGAGCTTTTGGACAGTTTGGGCAGAGAAAGACGATAAAGAGTTATTTTTTAAATGTATTGACATAAAAGGTTTTATTTGATATAATCTAAACAATATTTTGAAAGGGGCAAAAACATATGAAAAAAACATTAACCGTTATCCTCGCTGTTTTGATGGCTCTTTCCCTCGCAAGCATTTTCGCTTTCGCGGATCTCGATCCTTACAAGAGCACTTTCTCGAAAGTCGATACCACCAAAAACAAAGTTATTTACGATACTCCCGATGCCGAAGCGGGCGGCTACGGTCAGCCTTGGTATGATGACGACGAAGGTCAGCAGAAGCTTCTCGACGGCGTTATCCCCACTACCGCGGAGCTTGAAACCGCAATGAAAGAAAAAGCCGAACAGATCTCTGACGTTAACTACTGGGGCTGGGAAGGCTGGATAGGTCTTGCCAAATCCAAAGACGCTTTGGTTATCGGCGAAAAAGTCAACGTTGACTTTGAGTTCGAAAAAGAATTCATTCTCGAAGAAGTAGCGATTTACAGCTGCGCTATGGAAAAAGGCAGCGTCGGCACTCCCAAAATGCATTACATTTACGTCAGCGAAGACGGTGAAACCTGGACTGAAAAACCCGTTGGTCAGGAACCCGGCTCGGGCAAATTCGGCGAATACCTTCAGGAAGTAAACGTCGTTAAGCTTGAAACTCCCATTAAGACGAGATTCGTACGTGTCGTTATGGACTGCTCCGACGCGGCTTGGGTATTCTTAAGCGAAATCGAATTCTTCGAAGACAAGCTTGAAGAAGAATATCTTGACATAAGCGAAGTTTTCGAAAAAGAAAACCAGGAATTAGCCGAAGAAAGAAGCAAAGCTCTTGAAGAGAGCATCGAAAGAGAAGCCAGCAAGCAGGCGGCAAAAGAAAGCAGAGCGGCGGAATCCAGCCGTAAAGCAGAAGAAAGCCGCAAAGCCGAAGAAGAACAGCAGAAGAGCAAATCTTCCGACTGGAACGGCGGCTCGGTCGCAGACAATGTTGGCGAAGGCGGATTCCCCGGCTGGGCTTGGGGCGTTATCGGCGGTGTCGGCGGACTCGCGATCATCGGCGTTATCATCGGCATCATCTCCAAAAAGAGAAAAGCCGCTAAATAATCGCGGAGAGTAAGAAAAAGTTGTTCCTTTTTGAAAAAAGGAACCGAAAAACTTTTAAAGCGCGAAAGTAAACTTTCGCGAGAATAATGATAATAAAAGAGGAAGCTTTCGGGTTTCCTCTTTTTGTTATGCTTTGTTCCTTTTTGAAAAAAGGAACCGAAAAACTTATAGAGTGCGAAAGTAAACTTTGCCGGGAATAATGATAATAAAAGAGGAAGCTGTTCGGCTTCCTCTTTATTTATACTTTTTCAGATACCCCAGAGATTTTCGGGATATTCACCGGCGTCGATTTTGGCGTTTAAGAATTTTTGGAATTCTGGCTTATCGGACTGGTAGGTAACGCCCATCCATTTGGCGTTCGTTTCGAGAACTTTACAGTTCAGGACGCCTTTTCTTATTCCGAGGTCAACGAC
>JAZUJV010000012.1:0-8403 GCA_045642945.1 Eubacteriales bacterium
CAGAATTCGGTCCCGCCGGAGGCGAAGCCGACAGTTACCTTTGAAAACGGGACGACCGTAACGGTATCGCTTATTTTTATCGGGTCGCCGATGACGGTATTCACGTCGACGACGTCGCCGATTTTCGAAAGCGCGGAGTCGATTATCTGTTTAAGCGGCATTTCACTCATTGTTTTCTTCCTTTCCTATTTCGGCGTCGGCTTCAGCCGAGCCGTCGACGGATTCCAAAGATATCTGTTCGCCGGTGAGGGATATATCGGTCTTCGGGAGGTCGGCGATGCTTTCGAGCCCGAAGCAGCGAAGGAACGAATCGGTAGTTCCGAAAAGGACGGGTCTGCCGGGGGCGTCGAGGACTCCCCTCTCGGCGACAAGGCCTTTTTCGACGAGGGACGCGACTATCGAATCGCTGTCGACACCGCGCACCATCTCGATAAACGAGCGGGTAACGGGTTGGTTATAGGCGATTATCGCGAGGACCTCGAGGGCGGCTTTCGAGAGCGGGGGGGCTTTTTTGAGCTCCAGCGCCTTTTTCACGTAGTCGGCGACGTAGGTCTTTGTGCAGAGCTGGTAGGCGTTTTCGACGGTTATAAGGCGGATACCGCTTAATTTATCGTCGGAATATTTATCTTTTAAAAGGGCGGCGGCTTCATGCAATCCGTCGCTTCCGACGGCGAGAAGCTCGCAAAGCCTGTCGAACTCGACGGGGGAGCCGCAGGCGAAAAGTATCGCTTCGAGAGCGGCGGGAGTTTCGTTATTTATACTCATCGTTTTCCTCCGATACGTTATAGTTTTCAAGCGCTTCGGGAACTATGTAGAGGTCGATATAATCGCCCTCGTGCTCGATCCCGACGACACCGTCGCGGACAAGCTCGAGCAGAGCTAAAAACGTGGCGACGGCTTCGCCGCGGCTTCTTACGCGGATAAAAAGCTCTTCGAACGGGCAATTTCTGACCTGTTCGAGCTTTGAGATTATCGCGGAGGTCTTCTCCTGCACGGAGAAATACCGTTCCTCGAGCCTTTCGAAAAGCTCGGGGTCTTTTTCGTCCTTATGGGCGGCGATCCTGTCGGCTATACGCGCGAACGCCTCGGCGAGAAGCTCGACGGCGTGGTCGCGGTGGTAATCGCTTTTCGGAAGCTCGTCGGCGGGTTTCGTAAAGGAATCGAAATGCGAGGCGCTCTGTAAGCGCAAAAACTCGGCGGCGGCTTTCGCCTTCTGGTGTTCGAGCAGGGCGTCGACGAGCGGGGCGCGGGGGTCTTCCTCATCCTCGGCACGCGGGAGAAGCATTTTGCTTTTTATAAGCATAAGCTCCGCCGCCATAACGAGAAATTCGCCGGTTATGACCATATCCATAGTACGCATCGCGTCGAGGTAGGCGGTGTATTGGTCGCATACCTCCGCTATCGGAATATCGAATATATCTATTTTATGTTTTGAGATAAGGGCGAGCAGGAGGTCGAGAGGACCTTCGTATTGCTCGACTTTTAGATTCAATAATTCCATATAACACCAAAGCCGCTTGTAAAATGCACAGACCGCACAAAAAAGAAAATATACTTTTCAAAAAACAAACTTTATGCGGATTTTTCGGGAAATTTCAAAGCGGAACGTTTAAAAATCAAATTATCATATTTTTTGTGCCGTGAACGAAAACCTTCGACTGCCGCAGATTACCGCGCCGATGCTTGGTTTTCAAACATTTTGCACTATTTTCCGAGCGGCTGACAAAATCATCAAAGAAGTATCGCTTCGAATATCATTCCCCAGAAATCCGAAAAGCCGCTTATTATTGTGCTTTGCAGCCAGTTGAGCGGCATCCAGATATAATCGCCGATAAGACTTATCGGGTACGGGAGCCAGCTTAACAGGATGAGCCCGAGGAAGATATAGCGGGTATAATAGCGAATATTCGAATATTTCGCGGCGGCGCGGGGCGGCAGTAGACACATAAGTATATTCGAGCCGTCGAGCGGGGGCAGAGGGATAAGGTTGAAAAGCCCGAGACCGACGGAAAGATAGCCGAGGTTTAAAAATATCTCGCAGATTATGCTTACCGTAACGTTATTCGCGTAGACGGGCCCGAGGAATTTATAGCCGAGTATCGCCGTAAGCATATAGAGCATCATTGCGGCGAAGGCGACTAAAAAGTTCATAAGAGGTCCGGCGGCGGCGACGATAGCGAGGTCGCGGCGGGGCTTTTTGAAGTTGCGCGTAATAACGGGGACGGGCTTTGCCCAGCCGAAACCGACGATAAGGAGCATTAAAGTTCCTATCGGGTCGAGGTGGTTAAGCGGGTTTAAAGAAAGTCTTCCGTCCGCTTTGGCGGTGTGGTCGCCGAGCTTATAGGCGGCGTAGCCGTGTGCGTATTCGTGCAATACGAGCGCGGGAACGACGGAGATTATAAGCAGGAGCAGGGACAGTATTTTTTGCCCGAGCGTGCCGCCCGAGCGGAGAATCTGAAACAACAAATTATATCAACCTTTATTTAAGTTTTATCATGGGTTTTTCCCAGACGGCGGGAGCATCGTAGCCCATCATCGTTACGACTGTCGCGGCGATATTGGCAAGGCCGTAGTTGCCGTCGACGAATTCGTAGTTATCTTTATAGAAATTATCGTAGAAATAGCAGGGGACGGGGTTTAAGGTATGGCTCGTTTTGGCTTTCGGGGTGCCGTCTTTGCCGAGCTTGGCAGTTCCCGTCTTTTTGTCGATCTCGTACATTTCGTCGGCGTTGCCGTGGTCGGCGGTGATTATCGCGACGCCTTTGACCTCGTCAACGGCTTTTAAGATACGGGCAAGGCAGATATCGAGGGCTTCGAGGGATATTTTCGCGGCGATGAAGGAGCCGGTGTGGCCGACCATATCGCCGTTCGGGAAGTTGACGCGGAGGCAGCCGAATTTGCCGCTCTTTATCTTTTCGATAAGCACGTCGGTTATCTCGGCGCATTTCATCCACGGGCGCTGTTCGAAGGGAACGACGTCGGAGGGGATCTCGATATATTCTTCGAGCTCTTCGGAGAATTTGCCGCTTCTGTTGCCGTTCCAGAAATAGGTTACGTGGCCGTATTTCTGAGTCTCGGAGATGGCAAGCTGAGTCTCGCCTTTATTGACGAGAAATTCGCCCATAGTGTTGGAGATTTCGGGCGGAGAAACGAGATATTTATGGGGAATATGGGCGTCGCCGTCATATTCGAGCATACCGGAATAGACTACCTTCGGGACTCTTACGCGGTCAAATTTATTGAAGTCCGCGCCGCCTTCGAAGGTTTTGCTTATCTCTATCGCTCTGTCGCCGCGGAAGTTGAAGAATACGACGGAATCGCCGTCTTCGACAGTTCCGACGGGTTTGCCGTCTTTGGCGATGACGAACGGGAGAAGGTCCTGGTCGATAGCGCCGGTTTCTTTTCTAATCGTATTGATTGCCTCTTCGGCGCAAGAAAACTGTCTGCCCTCGCCGAGAACGTGGGTATGCCAGCCCTTTTCGACCATTGCCCAGTTGGCTTCGTATCTGTCCATGGTGATAACCATACGTCCGCCGCCGGAGGCTATGCAGACGTCGAAATCGGGAGAACGGAGGGTATTTAAAAATTCTTCGAACGGGAGAACGTAATCGAGCGCGCTCGTCTCGCCGACGTCGCGGCCGTCGAGAAGGATATGGACGCGGCATTTTTTGATGCCGTCGGCTTTGGCGCGGGTGATCATCGCTTTAAGATGGTCGATATGGGAATGGACGTTGCCGTCGGAGAAGAGACCGAGGAAATGGAGAGTGGAGTTTTTCGCGTTGGATATAACTTCTTTCCAGGTGTCGCTTTCGAACATTCTGCCCGTGCTTATCGCCTCGGAAACGAGCTTGGCGCCCTGGGAGAAGACCTGACCTGCGCCGATGGCGTTATGGCCGACTTCGGAGTTGCCCATATCGTCGTCGGAGGGGGGACCGACGGCGGTGCCGTGGGCTTTTAACGAGAAACAATGATATTTCGCCGCGAGCATATCGAGCGTCGGTGTGTCGGCGGCTTTAACGGCGTTGCCCTCGACTCTGTCGCAGAGACCTACGCCATCCATAACGATAGTAAGTACGGGGCGTTTTTCGCCCCCGAAAATTCCTTTTGCCATAATAAAAACCTCCAATACGGCAGTATATATAATTTAACATCTTATTATAATTCTTTTCAGCTTATTTTTCAAGAGTTTTTTGCCGATTTGTTTGACACGGCGGGAAAATAATGATATAATATACTGAATTATTATGTAACACATTCAGGAGAAGGATATATGACAAGAAGAGAATCACGCGAGGAAGCGCTTTCGCTTATTTTCGAGCAGGATTTCGATTTGGACAGAACGGAAGAGGAAATACTCGACGCCGCGATGGAGATACGCGAAGAGAAGATAAGCAAATTCGCCAAGGAGCTCTTTTTAAAAACCAACGAAAACCGCGGAGATATCGACGAAAAGATCGCGCGGGCGGCGGAAAACTGGAAGTTTGAGCGTATCGGCAAGGTTACGCTCGCGATACTTCGTCTCGCGGGGTGCGAAATAGATTTCTTCCCCGAGATACCCGTCGAGATAACCGTGAACGAAGCGCTTGAGCTTACGAGAAAATTCGACGACGAAAAATCCGTCGGATTCGTAAACGGCGTACTCGGAAACTACGCGAAGGGCGTCGAAAAGCCGCTCGCGAAGAAGAAAGCCGAGACGGAAGAAAACGCGGAGGAAGAATAATGGCGGAGAGGATAACTCTCACCGTAGAGCAGCTAAACACCTATGTCCGCGATTATCTTTCGACGTCGCCGCTTCTTAATAACGTAAGCGTTAAAGGCGAGATATCGAACGTAAGGATTTACGGCAAGCATATATATTTTACCCTGAAAGACGAAAAATCAAGCATCCCCGCCATAATGTTCGACGCGGCGGCGAAAATAGATTTCGAGCCCGAAAACGGGATGAAGGTGGTATGCACCGGAAGAGTAGCCGTTTTCGTCCGCGACGGCAGATATCAGCTTTACGCCGATTATATGGAACCCGCGGAGGGCAAGGGCTCGCTTTTCGAGCAGTTTGAAAAGCTTAAGGAAAAGCTCGCGAAAGAGGGGCTTTTCGATGAGAGGCACAAGAAAGCTTTGCCCGCGATACCGTTTTCCGTCGGGCTTATCACGGCTTCGACGGGCGCGGCGGTTCGGGATATGATAAACGTTACGCGGAGAAGGTTTCCCGCGGCGAAGATATATCTTTATCCGTCGCTCGTGCAGGGTCCGAACGCTCCCGCGGAGCTTATAAAAGCGGTTAAGGAGCTTGACGCGTCGAAGCTTTGCGACGTTATCATCATCGGGCGCGGGGGCGGAAGCACCGAGGACCTTTGGTGTTTTAACGACGAGAAGCTCGCGCACGCGGTTTACGATTGCGAGACGCCGATAATTTCGGCTGTCGGGCACGAAATAGATTTTACTATATGCGATTTCGTCGCGGACAAGCGCGCGCCGACGCCGAGCGCGGCGGCGGAGATAGCTGTTCCCGACGTTCGCGAATTAAAAAGCAAATTCGACAACGTGAACAAAAAAATGTCGCGCTCGCTTGAAAATAAGCTTGATATCGAGCGGCAGAAGCTTAAAAACCTTTCGGAAAGACCGGTCATGCGCTCGCCGATGAACTGTTTTGACGAGCCAAAGGCGCAGCTTTTACGCGAGGAAGAAAAGCTTTATTCCGCGAGCGAAAAGCTTTTGGAAAGATACCGCGCGGCGCTGGCTTTAAAGGGCGAAAAGCTTGTGTCTTTGAATCCGCTTTCGATTCTCGGAAGAGGATTTTCCGTCGCTTTCGCGAAGGACGGGAAGGCGATAAAGAGCGCTCGCGAATTGCCCTCGGGCACGGAATTTACGCTTAAGCTTTCGGACGGACAGACCGAAGCGACGGCAAAATAGATAAAAAAGATTAAAAGAAGGCAAAAAATGGCTACTATTTTAAGAGCTATAACGAAAGACGGCTCGGCGAGAGCGCTCGTTATCGACGCGCGCGACATCGTCGAGAGAGCAAGAGAGATACATCATACCGCGCCCACCGCGACGGCGGCGCTCGGAAGAACGCTTATCGCGGCTTCGCTCGCGGGGTCGATGCTCGGCGAGGAGGAGGATCTGCTCACCTACCGTTTTAAAGGCGACGGCATCGGCGGAAGCATCGTCGCGACGAGCGACTGGTGCGGGAACGTGCGCGGATTTATTCAGAATCCGAAGGCGGATCTGCCTTTACGCCCCGACGGAAAGCTTGACGTCGGAGGGTGCGTCGGCAGAGGCGACCTTTACGTGCTTCGCGACGCGGGCGGAAGCGAGCCCTACGTCGGGATAGCGAATATTCAGACGGGCGAGATAGCCGACGACGTGGCGTATTATTACGCGACGAGCGAGCAGATTCCGACGGTTTGCGCTCTCGGAGTGCTCGTTGACCGCGACATGACCGTTAAAAACGCGGGCGGGATGCTCGTTCAGCTTCTTCCCTTCGCGGACGAAGAGGTTACGGATATTCTCGAGAAAAACGCGAAAAAGATGCGTCCCGTTACCGAAATTCTTGAAAACGGAACGCTTGAGGACGTTCTGAAAGCCGCGATGGACGGGCTTGACTACGATATTTTCGACAAGATAGAATGCACCTACAAATGCGCGTGCAGCCGCGAAAAGACCGACAAGGCGCTTATTTCGCTCGGCGAGAAGGAATTGACGGATATGATAAATTCCGAGGAGGAGACCGTACTTTCCTGCGGATTCTGCGACGTGAAATACAAATATTCCAAGAGCGATTTGAAAAATCTTCTTGAAAAGGCGAAAAAGAATGGATAACAGAAAAACCGTTCTCGTTACCGGCGGCGCGAGAGGCATCGGGCTTGAGATATCGAAGCTTCTTATAAAGCAGGGCTACAACGTAATAATCCATTGCAACGAAAGCACGGAAGCGGCGAAAAGCTTATGCGGCGCGCACGAAAACGCGTCGTATATCAAAGCGGACCTTTCGGCTTCGGACGGGATAAACGCGCTTTGCGAAAAGCTTGAAGACGTCGATATCCTTATCAACAACGCGGGGCTTTCGCTCGTCGTTCCGTTCGACGCGGCGGACGAAGAGCGTTTGAAGGCGCTTTACAGCGTAAATCTTTTCGCTCCGATCACGCTGACGCGGAAGATATTACCGAAGCTTATTCACAAAAAGAGCGGCGTTATCATCAACGTTTCGTCGATTTTCGGCGAAAAGGGAGGCTCATGCGAGGTCGACTATTCGGTTACGAAGGCGGCGCTTATCGGGTTTACGAAAGCGCTCGCGAAGGAGGTCGGGCCGGCGGGAATAAGAGTAAACTGCGTTTGTCCCGGCGTTATCGACACGGACATGAACGACGATCTTACTTTTGAGGACGTCGAAGCGTTGACGGATGAAATTCCGCTTTGCCGCATGGGTAAAGCCGAAGAGGTCGCAAAGACAATCGCGTTTCTTATAAGCGACGACGCTTCATACATCACGGGGTCGGTTTTCGACGTCAACGGAGGTTGGGACTGATGGAAAAGATAGCGCGGTTTTTTAAAGTATCGAAAGAGCAATATACCAAAGAGAACTACGACGAAATAAAGCTTCCGAAGCGCGCCACGGCGGGCAGCGCGGGTTACGATTTTTACGCGCCATACGATTTTACGCTCGAAGCGGGAAAAGAAATCGTCATCGAAACGGGCATCCGCGCCAAAATCGAGGACGGATGGTTTCTTATGATTTTGCCCCGCTCGGGGAGCGGATTCAAATTCGGAGTTCGGCTTATGAACACCGCGGGGATAATAGATTCGGATTATTTCGGCGCGGAAAACGAGGGACACATAAAAATCAAGCTGACGGGCGCGACGAAGGATTTTACCGTAAAAAAAGGCGACGCGTTCGCGCAGGGGATATTTATTCCCTACGGCATCACTTTTGACGACGACTGCGAAGCAAAGCGCGTCGGCGGATTCGGAAGCACCGACGGAAAATAAAAAGCCGATTGTAAAATAGTGCAGAATGGATGAAAACCGAGCGTCGGCGTACTATCGTACGGCAGTCGAGAGTTTTCATTCATAGCGCAAAACATATAACTAAATTTGATTTTTGAGCAACGCTCAAAAATCTGCCGAAACAAGCACGGATCATCGCTTTATTCGAAACAACGATCATTCGTTTTGCGCGTTCTGTGCATTTTAAAATCGGTCTGAAAGGAAAAATAATATGATCACAACGAAACAGCGCGCGTATCTCCGCGCACTTGCAAACAAAATCGAGCCTACCACGCAGATAGGCAAATTCGGCGTTACCGCCGGAGTTATCAAAACCGTTTACGACGCGCTCGAGGCGCACGAGCTTATAAAACTCACCGTGCTCGAAACCTGCGAGCAGAGCGCGAAGGAAGTTATGGT
>JAZUJV010000013.1:0-4055 GCA_045642945.1 Eubacteriales bacterium
CCATTGTTTTTCGGCAATGGCGCCTTTTCTGTAAATATTGAATTATTACGCGTTTATTTCAATTTCAAGGCTACTACGTCGTTATAGCATCTTTCCATAACTTCGCCGTATTCGATCGTATCGTCGCCGAGAATGATATACGGACGGAACGCGATCTTCGTATTCCAACCGTTTTCGGGAATGCCTACGATAGTTACGTAGAACGTGAACGTTTCGTAATCCGGGAAAGTTTTTTTCGGGTCGAATTCATCGATTGCCGTCGCGCTCATGCGAACGGCTTTCGTATTATCAAGATCGAGGGTTTCTTCGCCGAGAAGATGTTTCGGATAGAATATCATTCCGAGGTCTTTGACTGCTTCGCGCTGTTCGTCGTCAAGAATTTTGCCGTTATAGAACGCGCCGAGGCGCAGAGACGAAGTATCGGTTTTTATCTTCGCGCCGAGGGACGTCACGATATGATTCTCCGTCGTTACCTTAACGACCTGAGGGGTCATGATATCGGGAGCGTCTCCGATGGATTCATAGTTCAGCAATCCGCCGATCTGCGTGGCTTCGGAATAAGGCGAGCCAACAAGTTCGATATTGTTACGGGTAACGTGAATAACTGTTCCGGTCTGTGGGATAACGTTAACGATGCCGCCGTCGACACGGACAACTCCGTCGTCTGTCATTGCCCAGCCGTCGCCGATGCCGCTTACGAAACCGCATCCGCTCGTAGCAGTTATATCTCCGCCGTAAATAGTTACTATACCGCCGTCAGCGCCGTTGCCGCCGCCGATTCCTGCGCCTGCGCCTCTGCCTTTGGCGGTTACGGTACCGTCGTAAATATTAATGATTCCGGCAGAAGTCTCAACCAATTCAAGACCTTCATCACCGGGTATGTATATTTCGGCATCGAAACCGCTTCCGATTCCTGCACCGTCAGCAAGTCCGACGTTTTCGGCAATAACGGTACCGCCGTAGTTATTGAACTCTCCACCGCTTCCGCCATAGCCGCCGCCGATAGCAGAAGCATAGCTGCCGCCGTAAGCTTTGACTATGCCGCCGCAGACGTTGAGCGTACCGCTGTTTGCGGATTTAATACCATAAACCGCATTTTCGATATTAAGACCGCCGATACCGGCTCCGCCGTGCTCTTCCCCGCCAAAGTCGCCGTAGGAAACTATGCTTCCGGTATCATCCATTCGTCCGTAAACAGTCAGGGAGTTTCCTTCGCTAAGCTGAATACCCGGATATCCGCTTTCGGGCGCAGGTATTTTAAGCTCGCAGCCGCTGTATAAAACGATGTGCACGTCGCCGTTTACGGTTATATGCTTCCCTTCCGGTATCTCGACGCTTTCGCAAAGGATATACCATCCGCTTGTAAGCTCGGTAGTATCTTTCGTGATTTTCTTCGCGATTTCGGGAATAGTCTCTTTATGCGAAACGACTATATGTTTTTCCGCATCCCATTCGCGATTGATATAAGCCTGTTCTTCCTGTCCGCAAAGGGTGCAGATTCCCCAGTCTTCTTCAAAGTTATGTTTGCAACGATATCCGCAGACGGAGCATTCGCCGTCGACGAAGGTATGTTTTAATTTTCCGTCGTCGCTGTATTCGTCGCAATACAAACACTTTTTGGAATGGGTGTCAGCGTCATTCGGAACGTATATGCCCGAAAAATCGTGTTCGTGAGGCTCAACCGCGATATTTAAGAATTTGCTCCAGACAGGGTCGTTCCTGTAAAGCTCGAGAGTTCCCTTCGGAACGGTCAGCAGGCAATCGGAAGCAATTCCGTCGAATGCGCTTGACTCGGGAGTTACGAGCGATTCGGCGTCTGTCCAATGAACGGTAATGCTTTTAAGCTTTGTGCAGTTGGCAAACGCGCTGTAACCGATTGCCGTAACGGTTTCGGGAAAATCTATCGCCGTCAGTCCGGTATCGGCAAACGTGGAGTTGAGTATTTTAAGGTTTGCCCCGGGAGTAAACGTTACTGTCGTAAGGGCAGAGCAATTCTGGAACGCGTTATGCCCGATTTCCTCGACAGACGCGGGAACTGTGAATTCGGTTATGCGCGTGTTGCCGAAGGAAGAATTGCCGATAATTTTGAGATTCGAATTATCTTCGACAGTTACTTCGGTAAGCGAAGTGCAGTTAAGGAATACGTCATAGCCAATCTCTTCGAGAGAAGCGGGCAATACAACTTTTTCGATAATCTTGTTATCTTTAAAGAGACTATTTTTTATTTTCTTGACGGTATTCGGCATAACGATAACCGTATCGTTGGGCGCAAGATAACGGGTAAGAAGGCCGTAAATATCTGTCACGAACGCGGAAGCGGAACAGCTGATGCATTTACCGTTGCTGTATACGTGGGTGTGTTCACCGGTTGCACCGCCGGCACCGCCGGGTCTTGAAGCAGGAACATTATTACCGTAATATTCACTGTAAAATACTTGTGAATATCCGGTACCGTCGTAACATCCATTTCCGTCTGCGCCGTTATTTCCGCCGGTGTTAGTCCCTTCGGTATGACCGCCGCCGAAACCACCGTTGGCATGAACCTCGTACGGATCTTCGGCGCTATGGTAAATGGCAACATTGCCGTTACCGCCGGCACCGCCGCCGCCACCTTGACCGCCGCGGCCGACAGTGGCACCTGCACCGCCGCCTTGACCGCCGCCGCCGCCGGCACCGCCGCCGGCTGAGTAAGACCTTCCGAAATCTTTATAATATGCGCCACTATATGCACTTGCTCCGTTTTCTCCTCCGGCGCCGCCTTTTCCTGCGGCACCTCCGGCAAGAGAAATCTTCACCGTCGGCTTTATAGACAGGTAGCCCATCTTATTGGCAGTGGCACCGGGCATTCCCGCAGTACCGGGGAGTTTATTACGATCCATATGGTCATCATCGATATCGCCGCCGTCACCGGAACCGCCGGCTCCGCCGTTACCGCCGATGGCACCTGCTGTACCGATCGCGGCACCGCCACCGGCACCACCGTTACCGCCTGCACCGCCGTTACCACCGTAATAATCGCCTTCCATGCTGTCCCAAATAAGTCCAATTTCTTTGTATCCTTCGAAGACAGCGTTTTGTCCGCGACTGCCGGCAGCACCGTCTGCGGCTTTACCGCCGGTCGCTTTTACGGTGCCTTCGCCTTCGAGATACAAATTGGCATTCTCCGGCACAAGTATACCGGCACCGCCGCCCGTTGTTCTGCCACTAGCATCACCGCCGATGCAGGTCAAAGTAACGCCTTTCAAAACAACGATATGTACCGTTGCCCCGTTGGCAATGGCAAGTCCGTTTTCGCCCGCCGTGGTTGCGATATAATTCGTGTCGGTTGCTACGAAATAGGTTTCTTCCTTACCTGCGGTACCGAGCGTATCGGTCGTTCTGTGTTTGTTCGAAAGGAGTCGGTTTTCGTGAACGAAAGCCATACTGTACGGAGTACCGTTATTTCCGCCTTCGCCTCCGACTGCGGCAGGATAAACGGGATAATCGGGATGAACGCCTGCATCTTTCCGGTCGGAGTAATAATCTTCTATGGTTTTGGTTTCCGAAGCACCGTTTTTACCCATTCCGGGTAAATTAACGTTCGCTTTACCGTCGGTATTACCGCCGCCGTAACCGCCGTATGACGGGATATGGTAAAAGCTGCCGGTAGAGTGATATACGATGCCTGCGCCGGAACCGCCACCGCCGCCACCGCCGCCTTGGCCGCCCGTTCCGAAGTCTGGAGCGGCACCGCCGCCTTGGCCGCCGCCGCCACCGCCGCTGCCGCCTGCCGTATGGTTATTTTCCCAGCCGGAACCGACGTCAAACGCCTGGTTTCCTTTATTGCCGGCTGCTCCGCCTATTCCCTGTTTACCGCCCGCAACGTAAAGCGTGAGCGTCGAAGCTATATTAAGCGTACCCATTGAATATGAGGCATGACCGTCGCCGCCGTCAACACCGCCGTTATGTTCGTCAAAAACATTATTATTCGGGAAAGCAAAGCTACCGTTAGTACCTCTGCCGCCCGTTCCTCTGTAACCGCCTCTGCCGCCGGGCGTACCGATACCGGCACCGGC
>JAZUJV010000014.1:0-6118 GCA_045642945.1 Eubacteriales bacterium
TCGAATCCTACGAAAAATATCTCAAAAAAGCTTCCAAACCTTTCGAAAAAATCGCCGCCTGCGTTTCCGTCGCTTCAACTGCCGTCGAAAAGGATATCAAAGAAATGACGGTAGTCAACGGCGCGAGAAACAAATTCCGCGGGATACTCACCTTCTCGTTCTACGAATATATCTCCTATTTCGGAATCCTTCTCTGCGGCATAATCGTCGCTTCCGAATATTCGCGTAAGACTATAAATATGCTCGTTATCCGTCCCGTCTCCCGCTCCAAACTCCTTGCGGCTAAATACGTCGCGGCGGTCGGAACGACGCTTGCGCTTACCGTTCTTACGCTCCTTACCGGCTTTATCTTCTGCGGCATCCGCTACGGCTTCGCCGATTATTTCGAATCCTTTGTCGGATATTCGAACGGAAGCACCTACGTCGTTCCCTATATCCTCTGGTTCTTGGGCAAAGCCGCCGTCGCGTGGGTCGGCGTCCTCTTCATAATGACGCTCGCATTCTTCTTCTCAACGCTTACGAAGACCGCCGCCGTCGCTTTGATCGTCCCGATACTCGCAAGCTCCTTCCTCGAAGCGATAAATATGCTCGCGTTCCAGATAATCCCGAACGTCATGAAATATCTCCCCACGACCTACGTCGGCCTGTGGTCCTATATCTTTAAAGACGTCGCCGTCATCGGCGAAGTAAGCGATTTTGACATCGGCGCTATAATCGGCGAGCTCTTCGGCGATACCGACGTCAACCTCGCGCTCGGCGCTCTTATGCTTCTCGCGCTTACCGCTCTGCTCTACTTCTTCTCCGATCTTATATTCAGAAAGAGAGACGTAAAATGACATCTAATCGCTCCGCATTGGAATTCGAAGAGATTTTTCTCTGCCCCGAAGCGTTCAAAACTTCTTCCAGCAAAGGAAGGGTGATCCCCGTCGAGGAATCGGATATCCGAACCGTTTTCCAAAGGGACCGCGACAGGATCATCCATTGTAAAAGCTTCCGCCGTCTTATGCATAAAATGCAGGTCTTCCTCTCTCCCGAGGGCGACCATTACAGAACTCGCCTTACCCATACTCTCGAGGTTACCCAGATCGCGCGTACAATCGCCCGCGCTCTGCGCCTCAACGAAGATTTGGTCGAAGCCGCCGCTCTCGGCCACGACCTCGGCCATACCCCCTTCGGCCATTCCGGCGAGAGGGCGCTTGACGAGCTTCTGGTCGACGGCTTCCGCCATAACGAACAAAGCCTTCGTATAGTCGAAAAGCTCGAACACGGCGGCAAAGGGCTCAACCTCACCTATGAGGTAAAAGAGGGGATAGTCTGCCATACCGGCGACAAAAAGGCTTCCACCCTCGAGGGCAACATCATAAAACTCGCCGACAGGATCGCCTACGTCAACCACGATATCGACGACGCCATCCGCGCCGGAATACTCACGAATGAAGAGATCCCGAAAACCGTCTCCGACGTCATCGGCTCCAAACACGGCGAAAGGATCGAAAATCTCGTAAGCGCCGTTTTGAGCCACGGCGTCAAAAACGGCATCGGCATCGACGAGCCCTACGCTTCTGCGCTGGACGAGCTTCGGAACTTCCTTTTCGAGCGCGTCTACCGCAACAGCGTCGCCAAAAGCGAAGACAAAAAGGTTATGAACATGATATCCTTCCTCTTCGAATATTTCTTTAAAAATCCCGATTCCGTGCCTAAAGAATACCTCGCTTATTCCGATGAGGATGGGCTCGACGTAGTCGTCGCCGACTATATCGCGGGTATGACCGACCGCTACGCGATCGAGTGCTTCAAAGAACTTTTCGTGCCTAAGGTATGGCAGTATAAATGATACAATTTTTCCCGAAATCCATAAGAAAGAGGTGAAATAATGGCATTTTCCCGCGAATTTCTTGAAGAATTGAAGCTTCGCAACAATATCGAAGAAGTCGTCGGCAGGCTCGTAACGTTAAAACGCGCCGGCAGCAACTTGTCCGGACTTTGCCCGTTCCATAGCGAAAAAACGCCGTCTTTCACCGTTTTTCCGTCAACTCAAAGCTACTATTGCTTCGGCTGCGGCGCGGGCGGCGACGTCGTTACCTTCGTTATGCAGACCGAAAATCTCGAATATCACGATGCCGTCGTTTTTCTCGCCAAGCGTGCGGGCATAAAGGTCGAAGAGAATATAGATAACCGTCCTACGGGCGAAAAAACCGTCCGCCGCGAGCGTGTCGTCGAGCTTAACAAAGCCGCCGCCCGCTTCTTCTATACTTCGCTTCTGTCTCCCGAGGGCGCCGAGGCCCGCGCCTACCTTTCCGAAAAGCGAAAATTCACCTCGGTTACGGTAAAACGCTTCGGGCTCGGCTACGCTCCCATGGGCAATAAGCTGACGAAGCATCTGCTTTCTCTCGGCTTTACCGCCTTCGAGATAAAAACCGCCTTTCTCGGCGCGGAAAGCAAAAAGAACGGCGAGCTTTACGATATTTTCAGAAACAGAATAATGTTCCCGATATTCGATGCGAACGGCGACGTTGTCGCGTTCAGCGGACGAAGACTTAACGAAAACGACGAGCGAAAATACGTCAACTCGTCCGACACCCCGGTATTCAAAAAAAGCAAAGTCCTTTTCGGCTTGAATATCGCCAAAAACTCCGAAACCGGCTCCTTCATACTGTGCGAAGGCGCCCCCGACGCGATAGCCATGCATCAGGCGGGCTTCGATAACGCGATAGCCACCCTCGGCACCGCGATAACCCCCGCCCACGCCCGCACAATAGCGAGATATACGCGAACCGTCTACCTCGCCTACGATATTGATAAAGCCGGCAGAAAAGCCACGATGAAGGGCATCGAGCTTCTTAACCAAGTCGGTGTCGATACCAAAATAATCAACCTCGGCACAAACGAAAAAGACCCCGACGAGTTTATAAAAGCCCACGGCGCCGACGCTTTCCGCGCCAAGCTCAACGGCTCTACGGGACAGATAGACTACCGAATCGACGAGATAATCTCCCGCCACGATTTGTCGATAGCCGAAGAAAAACTCCGCGCCGTCGGAGAAATAACCAACTTTATCGCTTCTTTTTCCTCGCGTCCCGAACGCGAGATATATTCCGAACGCGCCGCGAAAAAGCTCGGAATGACGGTGTCTTCCGTGCGCGACGAGGTCGAAAGGATTTTCGAACGCGGCATCAAAAAAGCCAAAGCCGAACAGGGCAAAAAAGCCTTGCGCGACCAAAGCGGCTACGGCGCCGTCGCCAATACCGACAAGCTCCGTTTCTCCTCCGAGGCGGCACACGAAGAAGCCGTGCTCGGCATCCTTCTTGTGCGAAGCGACTTCGGACCTATCGCGCTCAAACGCCTCGAAATAGATGACTTCGCCACCTCGCTCAATAAAAAGATCTTTGAACTTTTCAAAGACGATTTCGAAGCGGGCAGGGAAATAACCCTCTCGAAAGACGGCGTGCTTACCGCCAAAGAGATAGGCGCTCTCGAAAAATGCCGCGCCGCGCGTCTCGAGCTCGGAAGCATAACGCTCGATACGTTAAACGGTCATATCGACGCTTTAAAAAGCTTGCGCGAACGCAACGAATACGATAAAAAAATCGAAGAAGACCCTGCGGGCGCGCTTTTGGACTACTTAAATAAAAAGAAAAAAGAAAAATCAGATAAACAGGAGGAAAAATAATGGAAAAGGAATTAAGCGGCTTTACTCCCGAACAGTTAGAGGAAGCCAAAGCCAAAGGAACGATCAACGCCGTTACCGTCCTTGATGCCATTGCTAACACCGACGTTTCTATCGAGATGCTCGAAAAGGTCTGCGAAGTCCTCGAAAAGAACGGCATCGACATCGCCGAGGAGATCAACAACGCCGGCTTCGAGATCACCGAGGAAGACATCGAAGTCGAAGAATTCGACGAAAGCCCCGAGGACGTCGAAACGCTTCTCAATCAGGAGGGCGTCTCCATCGACGACCCCGTAAGAATGTATCTTAAAGAGATAGGCAAAGTGCCGCTTCTCTCCGCCGAAAAAGAACTCGAGCTCGCCAACAAAATGGCTCACGGCGACCTCGAAGCCAAACAGCAGCTCGTCGAGGCAAACCTTCGTCTCGTCGTCTCAATCGCCAAACGCTACGTCAACCGCGGAATGTTCTTCCTCGATTTGATTCAGGAAGGCAACCTCGGTCTTATGAAAGCCGCCGAGAAATTCGATTACGGCAAAGGCTTTAAATTCTCCACCTACGCTACGTGGTGGATACGTCAGGCGATAACCCGCGCCATCGCCGATCAGGCGAGAACCATAAGGATCCCCGTTCACATGGTCGAAACTATCAATAAAGTCCTTCGCGTCTCCCGCCAGCTTTTGCAGGAAATCGGCAGAGAGCCCACCGAGGAAGAAATCGCGAAAGAAATGGATATTCCCGTCGACAAAGTCCGCGAAATACTTAAAATCGCCCAGGAGCCCGTCTCCCTCGAAATGCCTATCGGCGAAGAGGAAGATTCCCACCTCGGCGACTTCATCGCCGACGACAATACCCCCGCTCCCGCCGACGCCGCCTCCTACCAGATGCTCCGCGAGCATCTTTTAGAGGTTCTCCATACTCTCACCCCGCGTGAAGAAGCGGTCTTAAAGCTCCGCTTCGGTCTCGAAGACGGCAGACCGCGCACCCTCGAGGAAGTCGGCAAAGTCTTCGATATCACCCGTGAGCGTATAAGACAGATCGAAGCCAAAGCGCTCCGCAAACTCCGCCATCCGAGCAGAAGCAAAAAACTTAAGGATTACCTTGAATAAGAAAGGCAAAATAAATGAAACAACAGCTTGAAAACATAAGAGCGAGCGCGCTTTCCGAAATCGAAAAAGCCGATACCTCGCTCGAAGATATAAGAATAAAATATCTCGGCAAAAAAGGCGAGCTTACCGCGATCTTGCGCGGAATGGGCTCTCTTTCCGCCGAGGAACGCCCCGTCATCGGCGCCGTCGCCAACGAGGTCAGAAAAGATATCGAGGATGCTCTCGAAAAACGCGGCACCGAGCTTAAAGCCAAAGAGCTCGAAAGGTCTCTCGCCGCCGAAAAACTCGACGTTACCTATTCTCCCGTGCATGAATGCGCCGGCCATATCCACCCGATAACCCGCGCCATGCAGCGTATGTCCGAAATATTTATAGATATGGGCTTCACGGTAGTCGAAGGCCCCGAGGTCGAAACGGTCGCCAACAACTTCGACGCTCTCAACGCTCCCGCTGACCACCCGTCCCGCGACCTTCAGGATACCTTCTATATCACGGAATCCACTCTTTTAAGGACCCAGACGTCCCCCGTCCAGATACGCGCCATGCGTAATATGACTCCTCCGATAAGAATAATCTCCCCGGGCAGAGTCTACCGCAGCGACGTCGCCGACGCCACCCATTCTCCTGTCTTCCATCAGCTCGAAGGCCTCGTTATAGATAAAAATATAACCATGGGCGATTTAAAAGGCATCCTCGCCCGGTTCGCAAAAACCATGTTCGGGCCCGAGACCAAGACCCGCTTCCGTCCCCATAATTTCCCGTTCACCGAGCCGAGCGCCGAAGTCGACGTCTCCTGCTTCGTCTGCGGCGGAAAGGGCTGCCATACCTGCAAAGGCGAGGGCTGGATCGAGATCCTCGGCTCCGGTATGGTACATCCCGAGGTGCTTCGCGCCGGCGGCATCGACCCCGACGTATATACCGGTTTTGCCTTCGGTATGGGCATCGAGCGTGTCGGTATGATAATGTCCGGCATCGACGATCTCCGTCTGATGTATGAAAACGACGCCCGTTTTCTCAAACAGTTCTGATAAGGGAGGAAGCAAAAAATGGATGTATCACTCAATTGGTTAAAAGATTACGTTGAATTTCCCGAAAACGTTCACGATTTCTGCGAAGGAATGACGATGAGCGGCACGAAGGTCGAAGGCTTTTCCACCCTCGGCGACGATATAAAGAACGTCGTCGTCGGTAAGATACTTTCTACCGAGCCTCATCCCGATTCCGACCACCTTATCATCTGTCAGGTCGACGTCGGCAAAGAAAAATTACAGATAGTTACCGGCGCACAGAACGTCAAAGCGGGCGACATAGTCCCCGTATGCCTCGACGGTGCGGTCCTTCCCGG
>JAZUJV010000015.1:0-7786 GCA_045642945.1 Eubacteriales bacterium
TTTTTCACACCTCCGCTTTTCCCGCGGCGTGAAAAATCGGGCCCTGCGCATTCTTCCGCCCGCTTCATCCGGCCCCGGCGGCGCGGGCGCTCGAATCTCGACGTGCCGCATATCCTTGCTATATCACTATCTTGTGGTTAATAAATAATAAAATCAACGTTGCTGTTACAAACAAACTGTCGTTACTCTCTATCCCGCACGAACCGTTTCTTGGATATAGTGATAAGGTAAAATCGTGCGGAATAACCAACCTCGCTTACTAAATCCATACTCCCGCCCGCGAAAGTTTACTTTCGCGCTTTAAAAGTTTTCGGGCGCCTTTTTCAAAAGGCGCAAGCATTTTAAAAGTTTTTCGCTTCCTTTTTTTAAAAAAGGAAGAACAACGTACTATGAAAAAAACTTATCGCCTGATTTCCTTGTTCCTCGCGCTCGCGCTATGCGTCATTCCCGTCAATATTTCCGCGGGCGCCAAAACCGAATATTCCGGTTTAAACGAGGTGCAGACCTATTTCAACCGCGTGATAGGCTCGCTTGCCCGCGCCGATTATTACGAAACCGACGTGCTCGCCTCGATAACGTTGTCCCAGGCCGTTTACGAAAGCGGCTGGGCTCGCTATGCTCTCCCGATAGGCGGTCGAAACCTCTTCGGAATAAAAGCGTATAACACGTGGTCCGGCATGGTTTTCGACCCGAACGAAGCCACTGTCTATAAGACCTACGACGATTTTCTCGTCGCCAAAGGTCAGGCGTATATAAATACCGTCTCCGCGTGGCGCGCCCACGAAAGCTGGCGCGATTCGGTAAAAAGCCATTCCGAGCTTTTCCTTACGAATTCCCGCTATGCTCCCGTCATAGGGCAGAAAGATTATTTTCAGGCCGCCAAAGATATCGTCGCCGCGGGCTATTGCTCGGATAACGGCTACGCCGAAATGGTCGCGAAGATAATCGAACAGTACGGCTTCGCCGAATACGACGACCTTACTCCCGACGAAGACGGCGTCGTCGCCTTGACGACCGATAAAGAGATAGTCCGCCTGAATATCGGCGAAAGCTATGACCTCGCGCTCACCTTTTACCCCGCCGAAGCGACCCCGACTTCCGTCGTCTGGGCGTCTACTAAGCCCGAAATAGCGACGGTCGACGAAAACGGCCGTGTTACCGCCGTCGCTCACGGCACCGCGCTCGTTTCCGCGACGCTCGCTAACGGCAGGGAAGCCTGCTCGCTCGTCTACGTCGACAGTAACGCGACGGTCATGGAATCCGACGTCTGGGTTAGGACCTCTCCCGATATAAACGCCGCGAATAACGGAAAACTCCCCCGCGGCGAAGCCATAAAGATACTCGACGATAAAATCTATAACGACGCTTCGGGCAATACCTTCTATAAGGTAAGCGGCTATAACACCGCGGGCAAACTCGTCAGCGGCTATGCCGTTACCGACTGCATCTATAAAACCGTCCGCGGCGTCTCCGCGATAAGCTTCGTAAAGGACGAAATAACTTTAAAAGTCGGCGATGAATATGAGGTCTACGCCTCCGTCGCCCCCGCCGACGCCACCGACACGAATCTGTCGTGGACGTCCTCCGATTCTGCGGTCGCTTCGGTAAAAGACGGCAAAATAACCGCTAAAAAAGTCGGTAAAGCCACGGTAACCGCCTCCGCGGCAAACGGAGTCAAAAAACAGCTCGCCGTTACCGTCGCAAAAGAATCGAAAGAATATATCGGCATCGTTTCGTCCTATTCAACGCTTTCCGTCCGCTCCGCCGCGAGCGCCGCTTCCTCCTCCGTCGGCAGCGTGCCGTTCCTTTCCGAAGTGAAGGTCATCGGCGAGCCCGTCGGCGTCTGGGTGAAGCTCACCGGCAAAACCTCCTCCGGCAAAACGATAACGGGATATTCCCATTCCGCCTACGTCCGACTGCTTGGCGAAGGCGAAACCTATAAAAAACAAAAAGCCGCCGCGGATATGAAGGTCTACATCTCTCCCGACGCCACGTCCTACTCCTTCGGAACTCTTATCGAAAACAGCGATTACGTCGCGATAGGCGATGAAAAAGACGGCTTTACCCTCGTCGTCGGCATAAAAAATCCCAATAACATAAAAGCGATCTTCGGCTACGCCAAGCCCCAAGCCGCCCCCGTCGACCCTCCCGTCGTCGATCCGGAGGACCCCACCGCGTGGTACGGCAGAACGACCTCGCAATTACGCGTCCGTAAAGGTGCGGGCACGGAATACGACTCCGTCGGCATAATCGAAGAAAACACCGACGTAATAATCACGGGAGACGCGACAAACGGCTGGTATAAAATAAAAGGCGTCGACGGCGACGGAAAAGAGCTTTCGGGCTATTCCTCCGCCGACTACGTTATCCCGCTTTACGATGCGTTCGTCAATATCACGAGCGGAAGCCTCAACCTTCGCGCCGAGCCATCTTCAAACGGCGAGGTAAAAGCAAAACTCACCAAAGACCAAAAAGTCGTCGCCGTGGGCGACGCCGTGGGCGGCTGGTATAAAATCGAGATACAAAAAGACGGCAAAACCGAAAAATCGGGCTACGCTTCGGCGGACTATATAAAAATAAACGGCAAACTCAAAGCCGAAAGCGATATCCCCTCGGGCTTCGGGCTCGCCGATCCCTCGCTCACTCTCGAAGACGGAATACTTCTCGGAGTAAAGCCGAACACCACCGTTTCATCTCTTAAAAAGTCCTTCACGGGCAACGTTGCTTTCCTCGATAAAGACGGCAAAACCCTTTCTTCCGCCGCCATCGTCGGCACGGGCTGTAAAGTCGCCGTCCTCGTCGACGGAAAAATAACCGATAAAGCCGACGTGATAATAAAAGGCGACGTCAGCGGCGACGGAAAAATCGACCCGCTCGACTATATGCTCGTCAAACGCTCGTTCTTAAAAACCTACGAACTTTCGGGCAATTACCTGAAAGCCGCCCTCGTCTCCGAGAGGGAAGAACTCTCCATCGCTGACTACACGATTATCAAACGTGTAGTCCTCGGGCTCTACAATTTCTGAAATACGTTCCAATAACAAAAAAAGAAGAGGTTTTTCGCCTCTTCTTTTATTATGTATTTTCCCGCGAAAACTTGTTTTCGCGCATTAAAAGTTTTTGCCAAGCTTTTTTCAAAAAGCGGCGCGCATTTTTGCTTTTTCGTTCTGCGCCTTTTTTACAGTCCTTGATTATTTCGCTAAAACTTTCTTAAGCTTAACGAATCTGGGAAGTCCGTCTTCCTTCGGAAGATCGGTCTCGCCCTGGATAAGCGGAAGCGCGTATTCGACGAATTTCTCGTTGAGCCCGTCTTTTTCGGCGTTGAACCAGTCGGCGGGGATCTTCTTTTCGGTGTTCGCGACGTCGGTAAGGTCAAAGAGCTTGATGTTGCAAACATATTTGCCGTTCGCGTCGTAGCTTCTCTCGAAGCCGACCATCTTGTCGGTGATGCCTGCGACGGCGTTTTCAACGGCGGCTTTGCCTGCGGAGAAGGATTCGTTTACGTCGGTAAGCGAAGCGCTGTGCGCCGCGCATCTCTGAAGAAGCGAAAGTTCAACTCCGCGTACCTTCGCGCCGGTGCGTTCTTTGATAACTCCCGCGAGATAGGAGGCGAGTCCGCCGAGCTGGGCGTGGCCGAAGCCGTCCTTCGCGTTGGAAAGGTCGTTGCCGTATTCGGAAATGTATTTGCCGTTTTTGTCTTTGATGCCTTCGGAAACCGCGATGATGCATTTTCCGGTCTTGTTGTAGATGCCTTCGATCTTCGTGAGTACCGCGTCGAGGTCAAAATCGTTCTCGGGGCAATAGATAAGATCGGGACCGCATCCCTTGAATACCGCGAGCTGTGCGGCGGCGGTGAGCCAGCCGGCGTTTCTGCCCATGATCTCAACTACGGTGATCATTCCGGTATCATAAACTCTCGCGTCGTGGTAGATCTCCATAAGCGAGGTGGCGATGTATTTTGCCGCGGAAGCATAGCCGGGCCAGTGGTCGGTGCCGAAAAGGTCGTTGTCGATGGTCTTCGGAATGCCCATTACTCTGCATTCATAACCGTTTTTAAGCATAAATTTGCTTATCTTGTTGCAGGTGTCCATCGAGTCGTTGCCGCCGTTATAGAAGAAATAACGAACGTCGTATTTTTTGAATATCTCAAGAATTCTCTTGTAGTCGGTGTCGTCGACGTCGGGGTCTTTAAGCTTGTATCTGCAGGAGCCGAGCGCGGAGGAGGGAGTAGTTCTCATATAAGCGAGCTCTTCGGGATCTTCCTTGCCCATGTCGATAAGCTTGTCGTCGAGAACGCCCTTGATGCCGTTGCAGGCACCGTAAACGGCGGTGATGTCTTCGTTTTCGAGAGCCGTTTTGATAGCGCCGTACGCGCTTGCGTTGATAACGGATGTAGGACCACCGGACTGACCGATGATGCATGCGCCTTTAAGTTTGCCCATAATAAATCACCTTTTCCATATATTTTAAGTTATTTTACAATATACCATAAAAATTCCCGAAAATCAACAATAATTTGCGCCAAAGCCCCCGTTTCTCAAATTTGCCTCAAAAACCCCCTGCCGCCGCCGCTTATTTGTGAAATTTGCTCGCAATAATTGTTCTAATTGTCTTGACAATCGCCGCAAAAAAAGTTATTATTTACATAAGTATAAATATATTTGTCAAAAGGAGATATCACTATGCCTCTCGTTACCTCAAAAGAAATGTTTGAAAAGGCCTATAACGGCGGTTACGCCGTCGGCGCTTTCAACGTAAACAACATGGAGATCGTCCAGGGTATCACCGAAGCCTGCCGCGAGGAAAAAGCTCCCGTCATCCTTCAGGTATCCAAAGGCGCCCGTGCTTACGCCAACCATACCTATCTCGTTAAACTCGTCGAAGCGGCTGTCGCCGAATGCCCCGAAATTCCGATAGTTCTCCACCTCGACCACGGCCCCGATTTCGAGACCTGCAAAGCCTGCATCGACGGCGGCTTCACCTCCGTTATGATCGACGCTTCCTCGAAACCCTTCGCCGAAAATATCGAGATCACCAAAAAAGTCGTTGAATACGCTCACGCTCACGGCGTCGTCGTCGAAGCAGAACTCGGCACCCTCGCCGGAATCGAAGACGAAGTATCCCATGCCGTCGGCTCCTATACCCGTCCCGAAGAGGTCGAGGAATCCGTTACCAAAACTGCCTGCGACTCCCTCGCTATCGCTATCGGTACTTCTCACGGCGCTTATAAATTCACCGCCGCTCAGTGCACCAGAAACGAAAAAGGCGTCCTCGTTCCGCCTCCTCTCCGCTTCGACGTTCTTCATGAATGCGAAAAACGTCTCCCGGGCTTCCCGATAGTTCTCCACGGTTCTTCTTCCGTTCCTCAGGAATACGTCAAGATGATCAACGAGAACGGCGGCAAAATGCCCGACGCCGTCGGTATCCCCGAAGAACAGCTCCGCGAGGCCGCAAGAAGCGCTGTTTGTAAGATCAATAGCGACTCCGACCTCCGCCTCGCTCTTACCGGTACCGTTCGTGCCTACATGAACGAACATCCCGATAAGTTCGACCCGCGTGAATATCTTAAACCCGCCCGTGCCAACATCAAAGAACTCGTACGTCATAAACTCGTCGACGTTCTCGGCTGCAACGGTAAAGCGTAAAAGGCGAACTATGCGCAGTTCCCGTGAAATATCGGGAACTGCCGTTTCCGTTTTAGAAAGGGGATAAAATGAAAAGATTTTTTTCCGTTTTCCTCGTCTGCCTGCTTTTCCTCTCGCTCGCTTCCTGCGAATTCAACGCGGAGATAAGCGGCGAAGTTAACTTCTCCGATAACCCTTCCGAAGACCTCTCGATAAATCCCTCTTCCGCCCCCGACGCTTCCTCCGAAGCAGTCTCCGATGATGTTTCCGAAGAGCCCTCTTCCGAAGCCGAGCCCGAATCCTCCGCCGAAGTAAAGGTCATCCCCACCTTCGAAGAGGTCGCCGCCTGCGCCACGGATGAAGAAGCGTTCGAGCTTTTAAAGGATATCAACGCCGACGAATTCCTCGGCAACGAGGAATGGGAAAAGCGTTACGATGCCGGCTATGACGACGGCACGATAATCTATCGCGATTTCGACCTTAATAAGATCGTCTGCATCCAATTCGGAAACCTCGGCGAGCTTTTCTCCATCCATATAGATATCGACCACGTCGTCTGTCCCGATATAAGCGACGTCGCCAAAATGTCCGAATCCGAAGCGCTTGAAGCAATAGGCGATTTCCATATCCTCGTCCTTCGCGAGAATTGGGAAGAATATATCGTTACCGACGGCGAGATCACGATAGTTTTTAAAGACCCCGCCTCCGGCAAAAATATAACCGTCAAATCGACCGACGATTATATAATCGTAGAAGTAAAAATAAAATAAAAATAAAAAAATAAAACAAAAACACAAGGAGCAATCATGAAAAAACTTCTCGCGCTCTTTCTCACCGTGGCTCTTCTCGCCACTCTCGCCGTAAGCGTTGCCCTCACTGTCGGCGCTGAAGACGAAGGCTACTATCTTGCGACCTCCGTCCCCAAAGTCGGCGACAAAATCGTCATCGCGTTCAAGAACGGCGAAGACTTCTATGCCTTCCCCAACGCCAACCATGGTAGCGACACTGCCATCGCGGCAACTAAAATAACCGTTGCTGACGGCCTTGCCACCGTTGATTCCACCGTTACTTTCGAGATTATCGAAAACAGCGACCATATTGGTATCAAGAGCACCGCGGCTGCCAACTACATCGGCTTCAACGCCAACAAAGTATCCTGCAACGGTTGGGGCGACACCAAGTACGCTGCTATCACCGCTGCCGAAGCGAACGGCACGTTCATCGTCGAATCTCCCAACAACGCGCCCAGAGGTCTTACCTACAGCGGCACCAACTTCACCGTAAGCAACAACGGCGGCACTCCCGTTTATATCTTCGTTTACGGCGCAAAACCCGAAGAATCCTCCGGGTCCGACGAATCCTCCGAAGCTGAATCCTCCGAAGCTGAATCCTCCGAAGAACCCTCTTCCGAAGAACCCTCTTCCGAACCCGATGAATCCTCCGAAGAACCCGACGGAGAATCCAATACCTACGTGCTCGTCAAAGGCGACGAACTCAAAAGCGGCGATACCATCATCTTTGTCGGTAATGATATAAAGGCAAACGGCGGTATTGTAAACAACAAATACCTTGACGCCATCGACGTAACCGTAAAAGACGGCGTGATCGAAGTCGGCAGCACTTCCAAAGTTGCTCCCATCACTCTTTCCAAAACCGTTGACGGCTGGACTCTTACCCTCGGCGAAATGTATATCGTTCCCAACGACAGCGATATTCAGCTCTCCGAAGAAGTTGTCTATTGGGATATCGCTATCGATCCCGAAACGTACAACGCTACCGTCTCTGTTCTCGGTTCCGACCCGTTCAACCGTTTCCTTTACAACAAAAACAGTCCCCGTTTCAAAACCTATACCTCCGCTACGAACGTTTCTATGCTTCTTCCCAAAATCTATAAACTCGTAGAAGACGAAGACGAAGGCGTCGTCGTTTCTCTCGGCTCCAAAGTCAATGAAAAAACCTTCTCTCTCCGTCTCGGCGCAAAATATAACGGAAAACTTCTTTCCGCCGATGAACGCGCTTCCGTCCAAGACCTCGGTATAGTCTTCTATCCGTCCAAATTCCTCAAAGCGGCTGACGCTCTCGACCTCACTACCGAAGGCGCCGCTATACTCTCCGCTACCGGTATCGACGAAGACTACTACGTTGACGGTCAAAAGTTCGTT
>JAZUJV010000016.1:0-6246 GCA_045642945.1 Eubacteriales bacterium
GATAAGTTTGCTTCGCAAACGAGATAGTTGCAAATTGCCAAGCAATTTGCAAGTTAAGGTACATTTGCTTCCGCAAATGATTTTTTATTATATAGCTTTAAAAGTTTTTCGCTTCCTTTTTTCAAAAAGGAAGAAATACAATTATAAATTATTCCTTAACGACTGCGAAGCAGTCTTATCTCTTGACGCGAAGCGTCAATTATCTCTCATATCGCGCCGAAGGCGTTTATCTCTCTTTTTCGTAAGAGATAAGTTCGCTGACGCGAACGATAAGAGAGATAAGTTTGCTTCGCAAACGAGATAATTGCAAATTGCGAGCAATTTGCAAGTTAAGGAACATTTGCTTGCGCAAATGAATTATAACCATATAGCTTCAAAAGTTTTTTGCTTTCTTTTTTCAAAAAGGAAGAAATACAAATATAAATTATTCCTTAACGACTGCGAAGCAGTCTTATCTCTTGACGCGAAGCGTCAATTATCTCTCATATCGCGCCGAAGGCGCTTATCACTCAAAAAAGCGCGCTTCCGCGGGCTTTTTTCACTGTATTTTCTTATCTTACAAGCACTCTCACGACGCCTTTTATGTTCTCGATATCGGCGATAGCCTTTTCGGGAACGTTGTCGTCGGTCTCGAAGATCGAAACGGCGTTTTCCTTTTTCGCCTGCGAGAGAAGCGCTTCGATGTTCACGTTGTCGCCGGAGAGAACGCCGGAGACGGAGGCGAGCATATTAGGAATGTTCTCGTGGAGAACGACGATCCTGTGCGCACAGTTTCTCGGGAGCGAGATCTCGGGATAGTTGACGCTGTTTCTGATGTTGCCGTTTTCGATGTAGTCGATAAGCTGTTCGGCTGCCATAACGGCACAGTTGTCTTCGCTTTCGGGGGTGGAAGCGCCGAGGTGAGGGATGCAGACGACGCCTTTGACTCCGAGGAGCGCGTCGCACGGGAAGTCGGTAACGTAGGAGGCTACCTTGCCGCTCGCGAGCGCTTCGAGAAGATCGTCGACGTTGCAAAGATCACCGCGTGAAAGGTTGATGATCCTTACGCCGTCCTTCATCTTCGCGAAGGCTTCTTTGTTGATCATGCCCTTCGTGGTGGGGAGCGACGGAACGTGATAGGTTATATAATCGCTTTCGGCGTAAATAGCGTCGTAATCGTCCGCTTTTTTAACGGCTCTCGAAAGAGACCATGCGTTTTTGACGGTGATATACGGGTCGCAGCCGACGACCTCCATACCGAGACCGTAAGCGGCGTTGGCGACCATGCCGCCGATAGCGCCGAGACCGATAACGCCGAGCGTTTTGCCTTTCAATTCGGGGCCGACGAACTGGCTTTTGCCTTTTTCGACAAGCTTGTCAACGCCTTCCTGACCTTTAAGCGTGTTTGCCCAGCAGATACCGCCGTAGATATCGCGGGAAGCGAGAAGCAAAGCTGCGACGGCAAGCTCTTTAACGCCGTTGGCGTTGGCGCCCGGAGTGTTGAAAACGACGATGCCGTTTTGCGAGCAGCGGTCTATCGGAATGTTGTTGACACCCGCGCCGGCGCGGGCGATGGCGAGAAGCTCTTTATTAAAGGGTTCCTCGTGTAAAGCGGCGCTTCTTACGAGCACGCCGAGGGGAGCTTCAACGTTTTCGCCTATCTCATATTTGTCCTTGTCGAAAACGTCAAGCCCGATTTTGCTGATTTTGTTGTATAATTTGATGCCGGTCATTTTTAACTGTTCTCCTTTTCATAAGCCGCCATAAAGTCGACGAGCTTTTTGACGCCCTCTTCGGGCATGGCGTTGTAGATGGAAGCGCGCATGCCGCCGACGGAGCGATGGCCTTTAAGATTTACAAATCCCGCTTTCGAAGCGGCGGAGCAGAAAGCTTTGTCCTTGTCGGCGTCGCCGGTAACGAAGCATACGTTCATAAGCGAACGGAATTCTTTTTCGGCGGTCGGCTTAAAGAGCTTGCTTTGATCGAGATAATCGTAAAGATACGCGGCTTTGCGGACGTGGATCTTTTCTCTTTCTTCAAGTCCGCCGGTCTCGAGAAGCCATTTATAGACGAGGCCCGCGATATAAATGGAATAGCAGGGCGGGGTGTTATACATAGAGCCGTTTTCGACCTGAGTCTTGTAGTCGAGCATAACGGGAATGTTCTCTTTGGCTTTGCCGACGAGATCTTCGCGGATGATAACGAGCGTCATGCCGGAAGGACCCATGTTCTTCTGTGCGCCCGCGTAGATAACGCCGAATTTCGAAACGTCGACGGGACGGGCGAGAATGCCGGAGGACATATCGGCGACGAGGGGGATATCGCCCGTTGCGGGGATATAGTTGTAGGTCGTGCCGAAAATGGTGTTGTTCCAGCAGATGTGAACGTAATCGGCGTCGGGGGAGAATTTGTCGACGTAGGGAACGTAGGTGAAGTTCTTGTCGGCGGAGGTGGCGATGATATTCACTTCGCCGAATTTCGCCGCTTCCTTCGCGGCTTTGCCCGAGAACTGACCGCTGACGATATAGTCGGCTTTGCCGTTACCCGTCATAAGGTTAAGCGGAACGGCGGAAAACTGCGTGGTCGCGCCGCCCTGAAGGAAAAGGACTTTATAATTGTCCGGTATGTTCATCAGCTTGCGGAGATCGCTTTCCGCCGCGTCGATAATTCCCTGATAGACCGGAGATCGGTGGCTCATCTCCATAACCGACATTCCGCTGCCGTTGTAATCGGTCATTTCGGAAGCGGCCTGTTCAAGAACGGGCATGGGGAGCATGGAAGGTCCTGCGGAAAAGTTGTAAACGCGTTGCATAAGTGTATCTCCTTTGAAATTTGATTAGCTTTTTTAAATCGCGCAGACCGCACGACGTCGCGTAATACCGCGTCGACGCTCGGAATCAAGCATTCTGCACGATTTCGCTTTTGGCGAATTGTTAAGTTATATAATACTCTTTTAGTTTGTTAAAGTCAACTGTTTTTTGTCTAAACTTTATTTAAAAATTGCGAAATTCGGGTATAAATCACAATAACGCGGTAAAAAATGCAAAAAAATGAAAAATCATTCGTGAAAAAATGCAAAAAATACGCTCGCGACATTTTATCGTTACCCTGAACAAATTCAAATGAGCTTTTATGTATTGACAAACGGTTCTGCTTCTGTTATTATATATAAGTACGTTTATGCCCGGATTTACCGGAAGGGGTAACAAATGAAAGAAAAGCTCGGTTTCGGAATAATCGGCTGCGGCGCCGCCGCAGAGGTCCACGTCAAAGCGCTGAAAGAGCTGACCGACGATGCGGTGATACGCGGGGTATGTGACATCAATCCCGACGCGGCGAAGAAATTTGCCGAAAAAAACGGCGTGCCTGCCTATTCCTCGGCGGAAGAGATGCTTGCCGACGAAAACGTCGACGTCGTCAATATCTGCACTCCGAGCGGATTCCATTATTTAAGCGTTATCGCCGCCGCGAGGGCAAAAAAACATATAATATGCGAAAAGCCGCTCGCGATAAATAAAGCGCAGCTCGACGAGATAGAAAAAGAATGTGATTCTTCGGGCGTTACCGTCTCGGTAATATCCCAGTACCGCTGCTCCGAGGACGTCCTCTTCGCCAAAAAGGCGATAGAAGAGGGCAGGCTCGGCAAAATCGTCTGCGCCGATATTTATATGAAATACTATCGCTCACAGGAATATTACGACAGCGGAAGCTGGCGCGGAACAAAGGCGATAGACGGCGGCGGAGCTTTGATGAATCAGGGCATCCACGGGCTCGATCTGCTGCTTTTCCTCGCCGGAAACGTAAAAAGAGTTTTCGCCGTGTCGAAAACGCTTGCGCGAAACATCGAGGTCGAGGATACGCTTTCCGCGGTCTGCGAGTTCGAAAGCGGCGCGGCGGGCGTCATACAGGCGACCACCTCGGTCTTCCCGGGCTACCCGCGAAGGCTCGAGATAAACGGCGACAAGGGCTCGATAGCGATAGAAGAATCGACGCTGACCCGCTTCGAGACCGAAAAAGGCGACGTTTTAAAGAGCGAACACGTTTCAGAGGTTTCGCCCGCGACGAACTTCACCCACGTCGGCCATAAAAAACAGATCGCCGATACCATAAGCGCGATAAGAACGGGCAGAGAGCCGATAAGTAATTTAAAAGACGGACGCCGGGCCGTCGACCTGATACTCGCGATATACGAATCGGCGGAGACGGGAAAGCCCGTCGACATTCATTAGGAAATAAAAAGAAGGGAACTTCATTATGGAAATATCTTTCGAAAGCATAACCAAGGTCATCAAAAAATATATTGCGATCATACTCGCCGTCGGGCTTGTGTTCTTCGGCATCTCGTTCGCTTATATGAAGCTCATGGTGGCGCCCACCTATTATAATACCGCGAAGTTTTATATAAGAGATACCAACACCACCACCGCGACTCCGCAGAACGTTACGACGACCCGTCAGCTCGCCTACACCTTCGTCGAGATACTTGACACAAACAGCTTTTTCACCGTCGTACACGATAAACTTGCCGCCGATCCCCTGACGAAAGATATTGCCGATAAATTTTCCGTCGGCGCGCTCAATTCCTCAAGCAGCTTCAAGGTCATCAACGAGACCGAGATCATAAGCCTTACCTTCACCTCAAAGGATAAAGATGCCGTCAACCCCGCGCTTTACGCCGCGCTCAACTCGCTTGACGAACATCTTCTCGTCGCCTACGGAGATTGCAGCTCGCATAAGGTCGAGCTTCCTACCGAAAAAGTCAACGTCTCTTCGACAAAGACCACCGCGGTCTGCCTCATCGCAACGCTCATCGGCATCATCGCCGCGCTTGTCTTCTTCCTTATCCGCGATGCGCTTGACGTCCATATAAAGACCGTAAATAATATAACCGAAAGATACAACGTTTCTATACTCGGCGTCGTGCCCGAATTCGACGCTTCCGTCGTCAAAAAGAGCGGCTCCATAAAGAAGACCGAAATACACTCAAAAAAGACGGATGAACAAAGCAAAGAGAAAGATAACAAGGATAAGGAGTGATAAAAATGGCTGAAACGAACAAGACCAAAAGCTCTTACAGCAGCAAATACGGCAGCTACGGCAGTTACGGCGGCTACGGCAACTACGGCGGCTACGGCTACGGTAAGGATAACGGCATCTTCTCCGTACAGGAAGCTTACAAGGCCATCCGTACCAACCTTATCCTCTCGATAATAAAAGACGGCTGCAAGAAGATAACCTTCACGAGCGCCGTTCCCCACGAGGGAAAATCAACTACGGCGGTAAACGTCGCGATCTCGCTTTCGCAGGCGTACAAAAAGGTTCTGATAATCGACTGCGACCTTCGTAAAGCGAAGGTCCATAAAGCGCTCGGCGTTGCCGGCGACCCGGGCCTTACGAATATCCTTTCCGGCCTTGCGGATATCGACGATGCTGTTTTCCCGACGAAATATCCCAACCTCTTCTGCCTCCCCGCGGGGCTTGCGGCACCCAACCCCGCCGAGATGCTCGCCAGCGAGAAATTCGCGGAGATTTTAAAAGCGCTCGAAAATAAATTCGATTATATGATCTTCGATACGCCCCCCATAAACATCGTCTCCGACGCGCTCCCCGTCATCAATATCTCCGACGGCGTCGTGCTCATCGCGAGAAGCAAAATATCGGTTTACACCGAATTCGAAAAAGCGCTTTCCGCCATCGAGTTTATCAACGCCCGTCTGCTCGGCGTCATACTTAACGGTATCGACGAGCGCGAGGAGGATAATTCCGGCGGATATAAGAAGAGCAGAAAATATGGCTACGGCTACGGAAAACCTTCGGATTAAGCGATGCGGCGCAGACCTGCCTTTTTCGTGAAAAAGGCAGACGAAAAAGCTTTTAAAGCTCGCGCTTCCGCGCCCTTCCTTTTTGAAAAAAGGAAGCGAAAAACTTTTAATTCTCGCGCTGTCGCGCTCGTGTGATAAAAGTCAATAAATAAGAAAACGGGCTTCGCGCCCGTTTTCTTGATTTTTGCGTTTTTTGTTCTTTCAACGAAGCGTCGCGCTGCGCATTCTCCCGCCCGCGTGACTCCGCCGCCCCGCGTATTCTCGTCATATCACAAAAAGAAAAAAGGTGCATTTGATGCACCTTCAGTCTGCTGACAAAGGGTATCAATACGAAAGTATTGAGCCCTTTTTCTTTACAAAAAGGAAAAAATGTGATATAATAGAGGCAAGAAAAGCGGTGGAGAAAGAGTATGTACACAGAAAGAAATGAAAAGCAGATGAGGCT
>JAZUJV010000017.1:0-6422 GCA_045642945.1 Eubacteriales bacterium
CGCAAACGGCGACTCCTCCAAAATCGCCAGGATCAACGAGCTTATAGACGTTTTCGATAAATTCACGATAAGAGCGAACGAACTCGAAAACTCCTATAATACCGCTTTTGGTGTCGCTGAGGAAACTATCGCCGATATCGACGAATTCTTCTTCCTCGTCGAAAAGCATCAGAAACCCGATGTAAAACAGTTCTGCGGCAAAACCGCGAACAAACTCTCCGGTGTAAAAGATCAGCTTCTTACCGCCAAATACGACGCTCTTCTAAAAGAATATAAAGACTCCGTTTCCGCCGCAGGCTCTTCCTATAAGGAAACTATAGAAAACGGCGACCTTGTTCTTTCCGAAGAGGTCAAAACGTCGCTCAATAACGTCTCCTCGCTTCTTAAACAGATAACCTTCGAGGAGCGTCCCAACTTCTTCCGTCTCGGCTACTATAACCTTATGAAGCCGGAAGTAGAGCTCGGAAAGAGCGATATCAAAGAGCTTAACGAAGAAGCCCTCACTTATCTTGACGGTAATTTCATGAATGAATTTATCGCTCTCGAAAAAGAGGGAATAAAATATTCTTTCAATAAAGCTCTCGAATATAAAAAAGCGGTTGTCGAAAAAATCTCCTCCGCTTATCCGTTCTTCTCGAACGACAACTTCACCAAAGCCGAAGCGAATAAGCTCTGCGATGAGATCTCCGACCTTGTCGACCTTTCGATAGATAAGCTCGAAACGATCAAAGACAGCGTCGCTTATACCTTCCGCGGCACTATGCGCGAAGCGATTAAAAAATACTTCTACTATAAGAGCAATAACCCCAAAGAAGAAGCCCGCTTCGATAAGCAGTCCGCAAAGCGCCAGAAGCTTATAGACAGCGGCAAAAAGGTCGATTGGAAGGTCGTTCCGAAGAACGTGCTCGACCTCTCTATGCTTCGCGATAATATTATAAGCGTTATGAAACGTCTTGACGACAAATATACCGCTTATATAAATGGCGCTTCCTCCGTCGATTTCGACGAAAGAGCCGTCAGACTCATCAATTATTTCAAAGAAAAGGCTTCTCAGGTCGTTTATAAAGTTACCAAGTCGATGGCAAAAGAAAAGGCCATCAAGCTTATGCAGGAAGTCGGTATTCCCGAACCGAGAACGAGATTTTACCAGTATCCGTTCGAGTTCTCCGGCGGTATGCGTCAGCGTATCGTTATCGCGATAGCGCTTTCCGCCAACCCCGATATCCTTATATGCGACGAGCCGACAACCGCGCTTGACGTTACCATCCAGGCGCAGATCCTCGAGCTTATCAATAAGCTTAAACGCGAAAGAAACCTTTCGGTAATATTTATTACCCACGACCTCGGCGTCGTCGCCAATATGGCTGACAAGATCGCCGTTATGTATGCGGGCAAGGTTGTTGAATACGGCACTGCCGACGATATATTCTACGATCCGAGACATCCGTATACCTGGGCGCTGCTTTCGTCCATGCCCGACCTCGATACTAACGAAAAACTTGATGCGATACCCGGTACTCCTCCCAATATGCTCTATCCGCCGATAGGTGATGCGTTCGCGGATCGAAACAAGTATGCCTTGAATATCGATTTCGAAGAACAACCGCCTGTATTCCCGGTTTCCGATACCCACTGGGCGGCTACCTGGCTGCTCCATCCGGATGCGCCTAAGGTAGAGATACCCAAACAGATTACCGCTCGTATCGAAAGAATGATGAAGAAATCCGGAGGTGCAAATAATGAATCGTGAAGTCAATAACGAAGAAGTTTTGCTCCGCGTCGAAAATCTTTGTCAGTATTTCCCCATAAAAGGTGCCAAAGGCGCCTGCACCAAAGCCGTTGACGACGTCAGCTTCGATATCAAAAAAGGCGAAGTATTCGGCTTGGTCGGTGAATCCGGCTGCGGGAAAACCACGACCGGCCGCTCCATCATCAAAATATACGATATCACTTCCGGCAGCATCTATTTCAAAGGTCAGCGTATCTGCGCCGGAACGAAATCCTATTACGATGCCATAAAAGAAGCGCGCAAAAAACAAAAAGAAGATATTGCTGCGATCAAAGCTCAGAATCTTCCTGATGCGAGTGTGCAGATCGAAGCCATAAACAAAAACACCAAAGATTTTATCAGCGCCCAGCGCGAAGCGATAAAATCCGCACGCTTCGACCATAAACATTCCGACAGGGAATACGCCAAAACCCTTATCGCCGCTCTCGAAGAAGAATATAAAGAAAAATTCGAAGCCGCGAAAGGCGATAAAGAAGAAACTGCCAAGCTTAAAAAAGAATATTCCGATAAGCTTCGCATTGCTAGAAATACCCGTCTTATCACCCAGATACAGATGATATTCCAGGACCCGACCGCTTCTCTTAACCCTCGTATGACGGTCAAAGAGATAATTTCCGAGGGCTTGGTTATCAACGGTATCAAGGATAAACAGTATCTTGAAGATAAGGTCTACGAGATTCTCGAGCTCGTCGGTCTTGTCCGCGAGCACGCCGGCCGTTATCCTCATGAATTCTCCGGCGGACAGAAACAGCGTATCGGTATCGCAAGATCGGTAGTTATGCGTCCCGAAATGATAATCGCCGACGAACCCGTTTCGGCTCTCGACGTTTCCATTCAGGCACAGGTCATTAACCTTCTTAACGACCTTCGTTCCCAGCTTGGTCTGACTATCCTCTTTATCGCTCACGACCTTTCCGTCGTTAAATATTTCTCCGACAGAATCGGCGTTATGTACTACGGCAAAATGGTCGAGCTTGCTTCGTCCGACGAGCTCTTCGCTCATCCGATGCATCCTTACACCCGTTCTCTTCTTTCGGCTATCCCGCTGCCCGACCCCCATTCCGAAAAGAACCGTACCCGTATCGTTTACAATAAACTTGCGGATCACGATTATTCCGTTCAGGGTCCTACGATGCGCGAGATAATCCCCGGACATTTCGTATATTGCAACGACGCCGAGGAACAGAAATATAAAGAGGAATTCGGTCTGTGAAAAACGGATTAAAAGGGAAACTCATAGCTCTGCTGATAACTTCCGCTATCGGCGCTTTACTCGTCGTCGGTGTGCTGTATATCCAGAATTTCGGTGAAGCGGTAACGACTGTCGAAAAGTATAGAATACTTTCCAACGCGTTTACCGTCCCGGGAGTGCTGCTGATACTCTTCGGCGCGCTTATCTGGGTAACCGGCGAAGGAGCCTTCGCGGGCATATCCTACGTTACCGGCAAGCTTGTCAGAACGCTTATCCCGTTCGGCAGATTCAAGGATGAATACGAATCCTATTACGACTACGTCCAAAAGAAAAAGGAAAAAGGCAGATCCCGCGGATTCGGCGTGTTGTTTATCGTCGGCGGAATTCTGCTCGCCGTAGGTATCGTATATCTTATCCTTTATCACAACGTTTAAAAATAATGCACCTGCTTTTTAAAGGCGGGTGCGTTTTTCTATTGAAATATCTTACTTTCGTGGTATAATGTTTCTATAAAAATATGAGAGGTGTACTATGAAACGTTCGGAAATCAACGCCATCATCGCGGAAAACATCGAATTTATCAAAAAGATGAACTTTAATCTTCCCAAATTCGCCTACTTCACTCCCGACGAATGGCTTTCCAAAGGCCACGAATACGATGAAATACGTGAAAATATGCTCGGCTGGGACGTTACCGACTACGGACACGGCGACTATAAGAATATAGGCCTCTTCCTCTTTACGATAAGAAACGGAAAACTCGGAAAAGGCATAAAGACCTATGCCGAAAAAATACTTATTTCCGACGAAGACCAATATTCGCCGATGCATTTCCACTTCAACAAAATGGAGGATATAATCAACCGCGGCGGCGGTAATCTTATCGTCGAGATTTATAACTCCACCGAAGACGAACAACTTGCCGATACCGACGTAAAAGTTTTCCTCGACGGACATTACGAAATCGTAAAAGCGGGAACGAAGCTCCGTCTTACCCCCGGCGAAAGCATAACTCTTCCTCCGCGTCAGTACCATGCTTTCTGGGCTGAAAAGGGAAGCGGCAAGGTCCTTATCGGCGAGGTCTCAATGGTAAACGACGATAATACCGATAACAGATTCTACGAACAGCAGGGAAGATTCCCCACCATCGAAGAAGATGTCAAACCGCTTTATCTCCTCTGCAACGAATATCCAAAGGCAAAATAAAACAAAACCCGCCGGATGGCGGGTTTTTGCTACAAATCAAAGTTCCAATTTCAAATCGTTTTCCCTTATCCAGCCGAGCTTTCTCATAATCTCGCTGAATAACAGCGTCAGCGCCGCTGGAAGAACTACGCAAAGCAATATAAGACCTAACCAGAACGTAAACGATCCTACGTCGCCTTCCGCGATAACTCCCAAAGGCCCTACAAGCCCGCAGGTTCCCATTCCTGCCGAAACGCCGGTGTTAGTCATCTTGAAAACAAGCGTTGAAACAGGGCCTAAAATTGCCGACGAGAGAATGGTGGGATTCCAAATGACAGGTCTCCTTATTATGTTGCGCATCTGAAGCATCGAAGTTCCGAGTCCCTGCGCTGCGAGACCGCCGACTTTGTTTTCACGATAGCTCATAACCGCGAAACCTACCATCTGACAGCAGCAGCCTACCGTCGCCGCGCCTCCGGCAAGTCCTGTAATGCCTATCATCGCGCATATCGCCGCCGAGCTTATCGGGAGCGTCAGAAGCATCCCGACGATGACCGATACGATGATGCCCATAAAGAAGGGATGAAGCTCGGTCGCCGAGTTGATGAATTCTCCGAGGTAATACATAGCGTAAGCGATCGCGGGGCAAAGCAGAAGCGATATCCCATATCCCGAAAGAATCGTTACGAGCGGAGTAACGAGAATATCGACCTTCGTCTCTTTACAAACTATTTTTCCGAGTTCGCAAGCCACTATGACCGCGACGAACGCGCCCGCGGGTCCTGCCGTATAATCCTCCGTTCCGAGGTTATAACCGATTGCGCCTACAACCGCGCAGCAAGGCATAACGAGTCCGTTCGCTTTAAGCGAAAGCGCCACCGCGACGCCTATCGCCGCGCCTACGACGTTTCCGTTTTTGGCAAAGCTTGCGATTTCGTTTAAAAATCCCGCTCCCGTCCAATTGCCTATCGTACCGATGATCGTTCCGATAAGCAAAGACGCGAACAGTCCCTGCGACATCGCACCCATCGCGGTAACGAAATAGGTTTTCCAGGAAGGGCATACATTTTTCTTTTTAAGAAACTCTTTAAATTTCATATCATAATCTCCGTATTCCTCTGTATTTTACGCTATTGTCCCCTGTTTGTCAATAAATCTTTAATAATTATGTTTTCTGCTCAATTTTACTATTGAAAAAAGCGAGAAATAATGGTAATATATTAAAAATTTGAATTTGAAGAGAAAACAAATGGAACTTTTCGAAAAAGCTTTGATTTTCGCAGCCGAAAAACATGCGGGTCAAAGGCGAAGAAGTACAACTTTACCTTACATATTTCATCCGATAGAGGTCGCGACGATAGTTTCCACCATGACCGACGACCAAAACGTTCTCGCCGCCGCGGTATTACACGATACCGTCGAGGATACCGATACGACGCTCGAGGAAATCGAAGCGAACTTCGGCAAAAGAGTCGCCCTTCTCGTTATGACAGAGACGGAAGAGAAAAGGGAAGACCGCCCGCCCGCCGAAACGTGGGAGCTCCGCAAAGAAGAAACCCTGATAATTCTCGAAAATACAAAAGACGTCGCCGTAAAAATGATGTGGCTCGGTGATAAGCTTTCAAATATGCGCTCGTTCGCCCGCTCTTATCGGATTATGGGCGATGATCTCTGGCAGATGTTCAACCAGAAAGACCCCAAAAAACAATGCTGGTATTATAAAAGAATAATAAAATGCTTCGGCGAGCTTAAAGAATACGAAGCCTACCGCGAATTCGAATCACTTGTAAATTACGTATTTCACGACCATTTGGGAGGAACAGAAAATGAAGTTTGAAGTCAATAACGAAACCCTTACGATATTTCTCTCCGGAAGGATAGATTCCGCGAGCGCCCCCGACGTCGAAGCTGAGATCAACGGCGTCATTTCCGCTAACCCCCATACTTCTCTCGTTTTCGATGCCGATGCGCTCGAGTTTATCTCCAGCGCGGGCTTGCGTGTCATACTTCGAGTGCTTAAATCCGAGCCCACGCTTAAAATCATCAACGTTTCCACCGACGTTTACGACATTTTCGATATGACGGGCTTTACCGAAATGCTTACGGTGGAAAAAGGCTACCGCCGTATGTCTGTCGACGGCTGCACCGTTATCGGCAGAGGCGCCAAAGGCACCGTCTACCGCTATAACGCTGACACGATAATAAAAGTCTATAAAAACCCCGACAGCCTTCCCGATATCAAAAACGAACGCGAAC
>JAZUJV010000018.1:0-6572 GCA_045642945.1 Eubacteriales bacterium
CGACGGGAACGACATTCTGCTTTGCGACGGACGGAAGGTTTCCGAAACGGCGCACGGCGACATTATAAAAATCAAAAAGTCCGAAAGGACTTTAAAGCTTATAAAATTAAAAAAAGACGCCTTCTACGAAACGCTTTACAAAAAACTTTCATAAAAGGAATGTGAAATATGAAGAACGTAAGACAGGAAAAAATTTTAGAGCTCATTCGCAAATATAATTTCGACACGCAGGAAGCTTTACAGAAAAAGCTTCTCGAGGACGGATTCAACGTTACGCAGGCGACGGTATCGAGAGATATACGCGAGCTCGGAATAATCAAATCCGAGGGCGACGACAAGGTCTATAAATACCGCGTTTCGCCGGACAGAGAAAAAGGCGGGGCGGACAATCTCGTTCTCATTTTAAGACAGAGCACGACGAAGGTCGACGTGGCGAAGAATTTAGTCATTTTAAAGACTTTCGCGGGGATGGGCAGCGCGGCAGGCGCGGCGCTCGACGCGATGGAGCTTGAAGAGATCATGGCGACGCTCGCGGGCGACGACACCGTTCTTATCGTAACGAAGGACGATTCTATCGCGGAAGAGCTTTATAAGAAATTTATCAGCTTTCTCGGAAATTAAGAAAAGATTTTAAATCTTTCGGAAGAAAAGTATGCTTAATTCGATTTATATCGAAAATATCGCGCTGATACGCCGTCTTTCTTTGGAGACGGGGCTTGGTTTCTGCGCCTTCACGGGCGAGACCGGCGCGGGCAAAAGCATAATCATCGACTCGCTCGGGTTACTTTGCGGGGCGAGGAGCGACAGAGATATCATCCGCACGGGTGAAGACGAAGCGCTCGTCGAGGGGATATTCTTCGTAAGCGACGAAAAGACGTTAAAAAAGCTTAAAGAGCTTGAAACCGAGCCCGACGAGGACGGAAGCTTTACCATAACGAGGCGGCTTTCGAGAGACGGGCGCAGCAGCGCGAAGATAAACGGCAGGAATATTCCGCTTTCGAGGCTTAAAGCAATCGCGGCGCTTCTTTTATCCATTCACGGGCAGCAGGACACCCAAGCGTTCGCCGACACAGAAAGACAGCTCGAGTTGCTCGATTCCTTCGCGCACAACGAAGAGATTTTAAAAAAACATTCCGAAAAATTCGGGATTTATAAGGATATCAGGCGCAGAATAGACGCTCTTTCGGCGGACGAACGCGAGAAAGAGATGAAGCTCGATATGCTTAAATACCGCATAAACGAGCTTAAGGGCGCGGGAGTTTACGTCGGCGAAAAGGACGAACTGGAAGCCGAAAGGAAGCTTCTCGCAAACAGAGAAAAGATACTTTCGAACGCGTCGAGGGCTTACGGCGAGCTTTACGGAAAAGACGGAAGCGCCGAGGAAAGCATCGAAGCGGCGATAAGCGCGGTAGAGACGCTTTCGGGGATCATTCCCGAGTTCGACGCGCTGGCGCAAAGGTTAGAGAGCGCGAAATACGAGATAATCGACGTCGCGGACACGGTAAAAGCGCAGCTTGACGACGACGGGGGCAACCCCGAAGCAAGGCTCGACGAGGTCGAGACGCGGCTTTCGCTTATAAAAAGGTTAGAGACGAAATATAAAGCCGAAGCGGACGAGTTCACTTCCCTGCTCGAAGAATGGGAAGAGGAGCTTGACGCGTTCGAAAACAGCGAAGCAGAGCTTGAAAAGCTTAAAACCGAGCTTGAAAAGGCGAAAAGAGACGCGTTCATCACGGCAAAGGAGCTGTCGGACAGGCGAAAAGGCGCTTCCGAAACGCTTTGCGGCAGAGTTAAAGAAGAGCTTTCCGCAGTAGATATGAAGGGCGTAAGCTTCGGCGTGGACTTTTCGGAAAAAGAGATTTCGGAAGACGGAAAAGACGAAATCTGCTTTATGATAAGCGCGAACAAGGGCGAAGAGCCGAAGCCGATGGCGAAGATAGCGTCAGGCGGCGAGCTTTCGAGGATAATGCTTTGTCTTAAATGCGTTTTCGCGGACTGCGAATCAATCGGCACGCTGATTTTCGACGAGATAGACAGCGGTGTTTCGGGAAGCACGAGCGAAAAAATCGGCATAAGACTTAAAAAAGCGACCTGCGGCAAGAAGACGCAGGTGATATGCGTTACCCATTCCGCGGTGCTCGCGGCGAGGGCGGACGCGCACTATAAAATTTCAAAAAGCGTTAAGGGCGACAGGACAGAAACCGACGTCGAGTTATTAAACAGAGACGGAAGGATCGCCGAAATCGCAAGGATCTTGGGCGGTGTGGACGTCAGCGACACGGTCGTAAAAGCCGCCGAGGAAATGATAGCACGCGGTGAGAACGAATGAGTAAAACGGCGAAGAGAAGAAAAATTCTCGCGATAATCTTTTATATTCTTACCGTCGCGGCGACGGTATATATAATTTTCAACGGGGCGCAGAGCGGTCCGGATTCTTCCGCGCGAAGCGAGAAGATCACCGAGGTCGTCGAGGTGCCGCTCGACAAGATGGAGATAAAATACAAGCACGAAACGGTCAGTCATTACGTCCGCAAAACGGCGCATTTTACCGAGTATTTCGCGCTCGCGTTCGTCTTCGCGGCGGCGACGTTCTTTACTTTTAAAAAGAAATTCATTCCCGCTGTCGCGGTTGAAATATATTGCGCCGTACTCGCGTTTTTCGACGAATTTTACCTTCAGAAGGGCGCTCACTCGCGCTCGCCGCAGTTTACCGACGTGCTTATCGACGCTTCGGGGGCGCTTATCGCTATCCTTTTCGTGGCGCTTTGCTTTTATATCGGTAAAAAAAGAAGAGAAAAGAAAAAGAAGGAGCAGTAAAATACCTTTACGCTCCTTTTATATATAAATAAAGAAGGCGAAAATTTTGAAATTACACGACATACACGTACACACGCACCTTTCGGACTGCGCGCGGCGAGACGCGTTTATGAAGGATTATTTGGACGCGGCGGTGGAAATAGGTTTGGAGGTCGTCGGGTTTGCGGATCACGCCTGGGACGAGAAGGTTGAGGGCGTTTCGGAATGGTACAGACCGCAGACGTACAGTCGGCTCGAACAGCGCAGAGAAGAGATCAAGACAGTAGGCTGCCGCGGTGTAAAGGTTTTGCTCGGGGCGGAGGGCGAATACGGGAACTTCCTGCTCGGGCTGGGCGAGGACGCGATGCAATACGTCGATTACGTTATCGTGCCGCATTCGCATACGCACATGAAGGAGCTGGTTTTACCGCCGGATTGCGTGGGCGAGCCGAGAAAGCACGCGAAATATATTCTCGACAGCTTTATGGGGCTTTGCAGGCATAAAAACAGAAATCTCTTCTTCGGGATAGCGCACCCGATGTTCCCCTGCGGCGAAAAGGGCGAATATTTTAAAGAGATCTATAAATACATAAGCGACGCGGATTTACGCGAATGTCTTACGGCAGCAAAGGAAACGGGGCTTTTCCTCGAAGCGAACCTTTCGTGTATGGCGAGCATCGGCAGAGGCGACGGGCACGAGGAATACAAGAGATATTTTGACGCCTGCCGAGAAATCGGGAACGATATGTTTTTAGGCACCGACGCGCACGCGATAGATTCTTTTAAGTTCCATCACGGCGAAAAGGCGAGAATTTTAGAGATGTGCGGGATGAACGACGACAGATTTTTCGCGAAAGCCGACGAGACGGTAAAGAAAATATAGTTATTATAAAACAAACGGCAAAGGAGCAAGGATATGAAAAAAACGCTTTGCATAATACTTTCGCTTATAACTCTTATGACGCTTTCGCTTTTCGGCTGCGACGGAGAAAACGAAAAGTCGGGCGAAGCCGAGGCAAGCTCGAAGGAAGAAAGCATAAAAACCGAAAGCTCGGAAGAAATTTCGGAGGAAGAATCGCTTACCGAGGCGGAGGCGGCTTACAGAAACGCTTTGGCGCTTTACGACGCGAAGGATTTTAAACAGGCGCGCGCGGAGTTTTATAAGCTCGGCGATTACAAGGATTCGATTAAAATGTTCAACAGCATCCTTTCACTTCCGACGACGCAAACCTATTATCTTTCGGACGGCACGGATGAATACACCGTGGAGCTCGGCTACGACGAGCGCGGCAACATCGCCTTCGACGATTATTTCAGATACGCTTACGAATATTACGAAAACGGCGATATCAAGAAAATGACGAGGTCTTGTGAGGACGCGGACGACGAACTTTCGGTTTATACCTATTCGCGCACGGAGAAAGACGGAATTACGACGGTTTCGGTAAACGTTGTCCGTACGCGGGGCGAGGGCGAATACGCCGAAGAATACGAAGCGACGAACGAATATATTTACGACGCGAATGGCAATCTTTTACGCGAGGACATCGAAGGTTACGAGGCATCCCACGTTACCGAATACGTCTACGGCGACGACGGGCATATCAAAGAGTCGGTGCGCTCCACGTTCGAAGGCGAATGGACCTGCGAGGACAAATCCGTTTATACGCTTGACGAAAACGGCAACGTTATCAAAGAAGTTCTGCAGAGCCGCGAATACGAGGGCTCGGGCGACGGCGTGGAATTCGTTGTCGGCGGGTATTACGTTTACGGAGATTTCATTTATATTGCGAAATGAAACTTCGCACCTTTTTTCGTGAAAAAGGTGTGCCAAAAAGCCCCGCTTTTTGAAAAAAGCTCTTGCAAAAACTTTTAAAGCGCGAAAGTAAACTTTCGCGAAGATAAGCAAATACAAAAAACAAAACGCTCCGCAAAACGAGCGTTTTATTTTTCGGATATTTTGAATATTTCGTCGTAGGACGCGCCGAGTATATCTTTTATATGAAATATCTCGTCTGGGTACAAATGCCTTTGCCCTACCTCGATTTTCGCGACGGCGCTTCGCGTTACGTCGCAGCCGCGAAGCTGAAGCCGCGCGGAAAGCTGCTCCTGTGTAATCCCCGCTTTTTCGCGCAGAATACGGATATTGTTCCCTATCGCGGTTTCGATGTCTTTGTTCAACGCCAAACTCCTTTTTTGCACTTATTTAAGAACAAAGTTCTTGACATTATTATACGGATATGGTATATTGTTTTTGCACCTATATAGGTGCAATATGCAAAATCGTGCAAAATGAGCCGAAAAGCAAGTAAAAACAAAGGAGAAAACCATGAAAAAACTGTTTTGCATCATCCTTTCAGCGCTTATTCTTTTGTCGTTTTCGCTTTGCTCCTGCGGCGGCGAAGAACAGTCGAAGCCGACAGACGTAAGCGAGAAGACGAGCGAATCCGAAAAGAGCGAGCCCGCTGACGTTTCAAATGAGGAAAGCAAAAAAGAGGAATCCAAGGAAGAATCCAAAGAGGTTTCCGAAGCTCACAAGCATTCCTACACCGAGGAAATAACCAAGGAGCCGACCTGCACCGCGAAGGGCGAAAAGACCTTCAAATGCGAATGCGGCGACACCTATACCGAAGAGATCGCCGCGGCGGGACACAAGTATAAAGAAACGGTTACCAAAGAGGCGACCTGTGTCGACGTGGGCGAAAAAGAGCTTGAATGCTCGGTTTGCGGCGACAAGAAGACCGAAACGATAAAAGCCACGGGCAAACATAAATATACCGAAGAGATAACCAAACAGGCAGACTGTAAAAACAACGGAGAAAAGGTTTTGACCTGTTCGGTTTGCGACGACAGAAAGACCGAGATCATAAAGGCAACCGGCAAGCACAACTATACCGAGAAAATCACCAAGCAGGTTACCTGTACGGAAAACGGCGAGAAGGTTCTGACCTGTACCGGATGCGGAGATACGAAGACCGAAACCATAAAGGCAAAGGGGCACGACTGGAAGAAAGCCACCTGCACCGAGCCGAAAACCTGTAAGAATTGCGGCGCTACCGAGGGGACAGCGCCGGGACATAAATTTAGTAACGGGAAATGTACCGTCTGCGGAGCAAAAGCAGAAGCAATATTCATACTCCCCACCCTACCTGCAAGTTATAATTATTACGGCAGTGCAAGCGGTAAAATACTCCAAACTTGTAGAATTGATAAACTGGAAATTGAATATTACGGCACAGCGTACTCTTCAGGTTTGCTTTGGTATGATTTTTATTTTGTTGGCGAAGCCACTTATAATTATCAAGGAACAAATCAAAGTTCAGGTCAAAGGGTAAGTTATAAAATTTACGACCCTGACGGCATTGTAGTAAAGAGCGGAACGATGTGGTCAGAAAGCGTAGCACCCGGTGAAAAATTCCGAGAACAAGTATCAACAGGTTATATTTTTGAAGCCGGAAAAACATATACAATAAAACTTCTTAACACCAACTAATATCATTAAACCGCGCAGAGCAACGGCTCTGCGCGGTTTTTCGTTAAGCAATATGGGTATTTTTCCGCAAAAGTTCACTTTTGCGCTTTTAAAGTTTTTAGCTTCCTTTTTTCAAAAAGGAAGAAGATATTATAGAGACAATACGCCGTAGACCGAGCGGGTAAACTGCTCCAACGCTTTGCTTCTGTCGCGGTAGAGGCTGGAGCGTTCGCGGTACCAGCGGCCCATAAGCTCGTCGGCGACGCCGGTATGGCGGTTTATGAAGAAGCCGTTTAAGAGGTCT
>JAZUJV010000019.1:0-13012 GCA_045642945.1 Eubacteriales bacterium
AAAAGCGTTCCTTTTTTGTTGGCGTTTGGGGTTGACATAACGCGAATATCAGAATTTGTATTTCGCGAGCGAGGAGTTTCTATATTCCTCTTCGTCGGTAACCTCGCGGATGATTTTTAAGAACGGGGGGAACTTTATCTCGGCGTTTTCGTCGGAAAGCTCGAGCTCCAAGATCGCTTTATCGTTCCAGAACGGGTAGACGTCAAGCTCGAAATACTGATTTTCATACACTATACAGTATCTCGTTTTTCTTATCGGGCGACGCTTAGGATCGGCGTTCATAAGAAGCTCGAGGTATTCTTCTTTCTTTAAGTTTTGCTCTTTCTCTTCCCTTTTTACGCCCGCGCCTTTGGTCTTTTCGGTTTTAAAGTAAACATAATTTCCGTTTATTCCGCGTTGGCGGACGCGGGTCTCGACACCCTCTTTTTCGGGGATGAGATAGGTCTGGTTTATCTCGACGCGGACGCAGGTATCTATACTTTCGAGGTATTTTACATCGGGATATTCGACAAGGAAGCGGCGTTCAGTCTCGGTCGGCTCGGGCTCGCCGAGGTAGACGCAAATCTCTTTTATGAGCCTTTGCATCTTCGTTTCGAAGTCGGTGGAGTTGTCGATTATCCGCAGATGCGGATGCCCTGTCCACGCGCGAAGCAATCTTTCGTCGAAGTAGGCGGCTTGCTCGGGCGTTTCGGTACGGGCGGGGTTATTCGCCGTGGTGTAGAACTTTTCGGCACCTTTGGCGGCGGTAACGAGATGGAAAACGGCGCCGTAGCTATCGCGAAGCTCCACTTCGTTTTTGCCGATATCGGCGACCATTTTATAGAAATCGTCGTCGGTCATAAAGCCTTTATTATCGAGGACTCCGCGGTCGCAGACTATAAGCACTTTTCCGCTTTCCGTTTTCATCGTGGAGGCGGCGCGCTCGAAGACTTTTTCTTTTTCGAGCTGGATATAGAGCTGGCAGGTCTGGTATTCCAAGGCGTCTTTACAGCCCCACGGGGTTACGCCGCCGGTTATAAGCTCGGTGGCGGATTCGGGTACGAAGAGGACTTTATAGCCGATATCGGTAAAATAACGGTTTATCCAATCAAGCGCGGTGGATTTACCGCCGCAGGGACCGCCGGTTATTACTATTTTCTTGACGTCGTTCATAAAATCTTCCTTTTATATTATATATAGGTCAGTTATGCATCTTTTCGCGCTCCAAACGGAAGGCGACGGAGCGTTTTAAATATTCGAGGTAGTTTTCGTCGCGGCACATCGATTTTCCCTCGGTATCGGAGAGTTTGGCGACAGGGCGGCCGTTGACGTATTGGAGCTTTATAACGATATTAAGCGGTTCGACGCAGGTATCGTTCGAGCAGAAGGTGCCGATTCCGAAGGAGACTTTGGTTTTATCCTTGAAATATTCGTGCAGCGCCTGCGCTTTATCGAAATTAAGGCTATCGGAGAAAAGAAGCTGTTTCGTGCGTGGGTCGACTTGGTATTTTTTATAATGCGCGATTATCTTTTCGCCCCATTCGAACGGGTCGCCGCTATCGTGGCGGACGCCGGTATAGTTATTCACCATCGAACGATTGAAGTCGAGCAGGAAGAGGTCCGTCGTTATCGTATCGGTGAGCGCCGTGCCGTTATCGCCGTCATATTCGTTATACCAGTCGCGCATGGCGTAATGGTTGGTATAGGCGAGGGGGATCGAGTCGATGCCCTGATACATCTGGACGTATTCGTGAGCGTAGGTTCCTATCGGTTTTAAATTATATTTCATCGCGAGGTAGACGCAAGAGGTGCCGACGCAGTTTTTCGTCTCGGAGGATAGGCGTCTTACGACGGTATCCTGCCATTCGCGGGACAGGCGTCTTCTGCATCCGAATTCGGCGAAGGCGAAGGTATATTTACCCTCGTTGAAAGCTTTTATCTTTGCGTTTAAACGTTCCTCGGCGGAGGCTCGGAGCGTATCGTAGTCGTATTTCATTCTGAAATAGACCTCGTTTACTATTTCGAGAAGGTATATTTCGAACTGCATCGCGGAGAAAAGCGGACCGCGGACGACTATCGAAAGCTCGCCGTTATCTTCCCTCCCGATATCCACATACTCGCGTAATGGATGCCAGAGCTTCAAGAATTCGACGTAGTCGTCCTTTATAAAGCGGATAGAACGGAGGTAGTCGAGCTCTTCTTTTTTGAAGCGTAATGTGCAGAGGTGGTCGACCTGCTCTTTTATCTCCTCGATCATCTCGTTGGTGAAGACGATATTTGCGTTACGGCATTTGAAATAGTATTCGCCGCAGAGGTCGGTATGCTTATGGAATATGACCTGGTCCATATTGAATTTATAGAGGTCGGTATCGAGCAGCGAGAGGATTATCGGCTCAAGTTTCATAATATTTACTTCCTTTTATATTATATACTCTTTGTTTCGAGGTTATCTTTCGATTTTAAGACTATTTCGCGCAGTATATCGTACTTATACCAAAGCAGCGGGTCGGTATAGTCGCGCCATGACTCGAAGTCGTCATTCACAAGAAAATCGCGCATCGCGGAAGCGGAAATATCTATCGTTTTCGGGATATAAAGCTCGGAAATTGAAGAGCCCGTAACGCTGTCGAACCAGTCGATCCGCCGTTCCTCTTTACCCGAAACGAGCAGATCGGGGTATTCTCCGAAGTTATCGAGCACGTTTTTGAGCACGTAATCGCCCCAGACGGACGTATTCCCCACCCCGATATCGGGCAGCGGGCAGACGGTGATTTTATCGCCGAAGACGGTTTTTAAGATATCCTTTCGCGTTTCAAACGAAAAAGGATTCTTATTCGTTAAGCTCTCCTGCGACGAGCCGACGAAGATGCCCACTCTGTCGCAAAGCTCTATCGTTTTATTTATCATCATTTCGTGGCCGAGGTGAAGCGTCTGGAAGCGCCCGACCATTATCCCGAGCTTGTAGGGTTTCATAAAAACACCTCTTTTGTTTCTTAAAAATATATTATACGCCGAGTTGACGGAATTGTCAAGAACTGCGCCTTTTGAAAAAGGCGCCCGAAAACTTTTAAAGCGCCGTTCCTTTTCGTGAAAAGGAACCGAAAAGCCCGCTTTTTGAAAAAAGCTTGGCAAAAACCTTTAAAGCGCGAAAACAAGTTTTCGCGAAAGCATATATTAAAAAAGGTTCGCACAGCGAACGTACCTCTTTTGGCTGAATGCTGAATGCTAAAAACGCCGCGGACATATTCCGCGGCGTTTTGTTTACTTAATGTTATGTTCTCTGGAATTGGCGACAAATGTGATATAGTCGTTTAGCGGTAACGGGTGAGAATAGAGGTAGCCTTGTATTACGTCGCAGCCGAGGGCGCGAAGTCTTTGGACGTCCTCGTAGGTCTCGACGCCTTCCTGCGTTACCTTCATTCCGAGGCCTTTACCTATACCGATTATGCTTTCGGATATCGTGGTATCGCGGTCATCGGAGATGCCCTTTTCGACGAAGAAGCGGTCGAGCTTTATCTCGTCCATGGGCAGGAATTTAAGAATTCTGTAAGACGAATAGCCGCTTCCGAAGTCGTCGATCGAGCATTTGAAGCCGTTTTTATGGAGTTTATCGACTATTTCGGAGAGAGTTTCGTAGTTTTCGTAAGCGAAACTTTCGGTAAACTCTATCATCAGAAGTCCGTCGCTTATACCGTATTTACGTTTTGTTCTGGTATAGAAGTCGATAAAGTCGGACTGGACGGCGGTTATACGCGAGACGTTGACCGAAACGGGATAGACCGTTCTGCCGTGAGCTATCGAGTAGCTTATATACTCGCAGACCTTCGTATAGACGTATTTATCGAGCTTGACTATGAAGCCGTTTGTCTCGAAGAGCGGCATAAAGAGGGCGGGACGGTTATATTCGTTTGTCTTCGGGTCGTACCAGCGGACGAGCGCCTCGGCGCCATCCTGTCTGCCCTGGGCGAGACTGAATTTCGGCTGGTAGAAGACCTGAAATTCGCCGTTCTGGAGAGCGCCTTCCATACGAAGCTCCATATCCTCGTTGATGAGACGTATTTTTCGAAGCTCGTTGGAATAGAAGTTGAACTGCATCGTCGCGTTCTCTTCGGTGGCTTTGACTATCGCGTTGTTTGCCTCGTTGGCAAAGTCGATCATCTGGGTAGCGGAAACGTTATCGGCGGGGTCGACCTCGTAGATACCGTATTTAAGCATTACGTCGAAGCGGTTGGCGCCTTTATAATGCGTGGCGAGGAAGGCGTGAGTTTTAAGCCTTTCGATAAGCGCGGTCCTGTCCTTCGCGTGGAGGAGAAGCAGGAACTGGCCTTCGGCGATATGACCGTATTCCTCCTCGAGCTGAGTCGTTTTACTGCAGCAGACACGGAGGTAGGAAAGCAGGCTGTCGAGCTCGGCTTCGCCGTAGGTATCGTGGATGAATTTATAGTGGCGTAGCTGAACGACAATTATATAGAAGTTGGAATTTTTGTTTCTCTCTAATATTCCGGCAGCGGCTTGCTCGAAGCCGTGGCGGTTGAGACAGCTTAATTTATCGTTGGAAGTTTCGAGGTTGAAAACCTGTTTTTTCATCCTCGAACGGTGGACGAGAAGGTAGATTATGACTATGAACGCGATAATGATGAAAAGGACGAAGATTATAACGACGGTATTGATAAAATCGAGGCTCGAGGCGGCAAGCTTTTTGACGTTATAGAGCTCGACGACGCAGATATCGCGCATTCTTTCGGTATCAGCGCAGACGGAGACAATATAATCCTCCCCGCCTATCTTCACGGGGACCGTGCCGACGGTTTTATTATTCAATATCGTTTCGACCTTGTCGATATCGTCTTTATTGCCGACCATACCGCGAAGTACCGTGAGTATCTGGCTGCCGTTTATATCTTCCCTGCCCGCCAAAACCTCGCCTTTATCGGTACAGAGGGCGGAAAACTCGGCGTTTTCGTTACGGACGGATTTCGGGAAGAAGCTTTCGGCCTTGTTGCGGGTATAATATACGACTACCGCATCGGCAAGCGGAGAATTTTCGACGGGGCAATAAAAAGCTATCACCGACATATTATCGACGGAGGAAACGTCCTCGAAGGTGCCGATATAGGTAGGCTCTTCCAAGCCCATTTCATGATATTCGCGGGATATATCGTAGCCGTCGTATTTATCACCCGTGAAAGCGAAAAGCTCGCCGTCTTTAAAGAAACGGACGAAAAGCACGTCGTAGCATCCGGCTTCTTTTCGGATATAAAGAAGATAATCGTAAAGCTCCGCCTGAGTTTCGAATTTGGCGACGTTGCTGGCGACGACGGCGGCGTTGGTACGGCAGCGGTCGAGGGAATCGTCGACGTATTCTTTTGAGCTTTTTGTGTTATAAAGAGCTTTTGACGCCGCCTGCTCGGCGACTTCATCGGAATATTGCACGAGCATCGCTATCGCGGTAAGGATAAGCGCAAGGCAGATTATCGAGACCACGACTATCGCGACGGCGCGAAGCGTTTTTTTATTTTGCAAAGCGAGCCTCCTTTCCGGAAAACGAAGGCGTCAGTCTTTTTCGTTTTCGCTTGTTTCGGCTTCGGGGTTTGAGGTTTCTTTTGCCGCGTCGGCGGCTTTAAGCTTTTCGACCTCTTCGGCGATAAGCTTTTCTATCGTTTCGGCTTCGGACTGTTCTTCCTGTTTTTTCACACCGCGCATAACGACCCTTGACCAGATCACCGCGATTATAAGAAGCAGGACCATGGTTATTATAAAGCCGGTGGTGGTGGAATAAACTCTGCCGAAAAAGGTGAGAAATTTAAGATTTTTAACGTATTTCGCGACGATATCGGAGCTATAGGCGTGAAAATCGTCGTCTTTTATCGCGGCGTCGCCGCGGGTAACGAATTCCTCGTTATCCCCTATTATCCCGACGACGCGGTGAGTGTTATTTTCGCCTTGAAGCTTCGGATCGCGGGAGGTGAAGCATATCACGTCGCCGACTTTTATATCTTCGGCAGAAGCTTTTTTGACGAGGATATAGCTTTTAGTCGGGATGGTCGGCTCCATACTGCCCGATCTGACCCACATGACGCTGTAAGGGATTATCATATTTCCCGTGATCTTCGAATAGACGGTAACGCCTATAAGAAGAACGAGGATGACGATCAGCACGGCGGCGAGGATACTTCCTATTTTTTTGGCAGCGGACTTTTTCTCTTTCGCCATCGTGATAATTCCTTTCGTCAGATTATTTTATCGGCGTTTTTAACGAGCGGAGGATCGAGATTTAACATATCCTCGGTGGACATATAGGGCATCGAATAATCGACGTTCTGCATTTTTCCGAGCTTCGCGCCGAGCTTTTCCATAGCGAAATCAATAAGCTCTATCGCCGTTTTTAACGCACGGCCGCTAGTTATTTTAAAGAGCGTGGGAGTCGTGCGGGTAGCTTTGCTCGTGCCGACGTTCTGGACTTTGAATTTGGTTCCCGCAAGTTCATCGGGAGATATCGAGAGGTAGAGCCAAAGGTTTTTGCCTCTTCCTTTAAGCTTGGCGCAGCAGCCGCGCCCATAGCGGAAGGAATCGTAATCCCACGTAAGATTGGATTTGACTTTCTCGTAGGAAAGCAGCCTGTTTTTGACGGCGCCGTAGTATTTTTGTAACGGATCGCCGGATTGGATAAGGCGCGCTTTGAAGGAGAAGCGGTACTGGAAGACGATATCGGGGCGCTCGGTCTCTTCCGCGACGGGAAAATAGGAATCGACGATGAGCGCGGTCTTTATCGCTTCTTCGAGCTTTGCTTCGTATTCCTCGGCGTCTTTTTTCAAATCTTCGTCGTCCTTAACGACGGGGACGATATTATCGGAGGGCTCGACTTTGACTTTTTGGTCGAAGTCGGAATCTTTAAGTTCTTCGAGTTCGTCGACCATTTTGGGACGGTATATCTTATCGTTGTCGCTCATCGCGAGGATCTTATCATCCTCGAATTCGCTGGTGATGTTGCTTCGGAAGATAACGTATTGCATGGCGACTGTGCGGTATATCTCGTCGATGCACTTTTCATCGACTTTTTCGAGGTCTTCCTGAACTATCAGCTCGTAACCGGTATTATCGTACTGGTCGAAGAATTCCCAGAGCGCGAGGCATTGACGGAATTCGACGTTTTTCAGAAGCTTGTTGGTACGCATTACGGGCGGACGGATATAGTTCCTGCCCATTTCGCGCACGAAATCGGAGCCCATATAGGAGCCGACGATTCTTCTGATACGCAAAACGCGGCGCCAGAGGTCGGTGGTATAGATATAGTTCTTGACTTTTTCGTGTTCGCCGGGTTTTTCGCTTATCTCGACGGTGAGATGTATCTTTCCGTGCTGCTCTTCCCTTTCGAAGGTCTGGGTATAATCGAGCACGGTGTTTTTCTCGTCCTCGCCGCATTCGCTGGCGGAATCGTAGCGCTTTTCGACGAAAGCATAGAGGCGGGAGAGAAGAGTGTTGATAAATTTATTCTCGTAGGTGAGTATCGTTTCGTCCTGAAAGACGTTTAAAACTTTTGAGGGGACTATCGTGCCGTCTTTACGTATCTCGTTTATCAGGTCGGTATGCTGGGAAAGATGCTGGACCGAGCGGCTGGTAACGCGGCGGGTCTGTTCGACGGGAAGGACGGCTTCGTTTTCCTGAAGGAGAAGACCGGGGGTGCGGATTATAGTATCTATCGAAGAAAGGGTATCTTCGACGGCTTTTATCCACACTTCGTCGATCATCTTTATAACAAAGCGTTTGCGAAGCTCCAATTTTCCCGAGCCGTTATTGAAGGAATCCAATATTCCTGAATAATACGGGTCTTTCGCGACAAGTTCGTTTAACGTATCGGACGTCAGGCGGTAGGTCTCGGATTTCAACGGGGCATTATTGTTTATTTCGTTGTATTCCATTCATAACACCTCGTTTTAGGATATTTTAATAGGATTTTTCGAGACGGCGCAAGAACGCGATACATTCTTTCATCGTATCCCTTCCGAAGAGGGCGTCGAGGTTGGCGATAAGGCCTTTTATCTCATCGCGGATAAGCGAGAGGTTCAAGCTTTCGAATTTACGGAAAACTTTGGTGGCAAGGATATAATCTATCGCCTCGAGGTCCTCGCCGCCGCAGGCGACGAAGACGGGAACGAATATTTTTAACTGTTTCATGATACGGTTACCGAAAGCAACGCGGAAATGTTCGATAACGTAAAGGTCGAGTTTTTCGATCTTGCCGAGTATCTCGGCGGAAACGGGATGATCCTCGACGGCTTTTTTATAGAGGGACTCAACGTAGGAGTAGCTTATATGTTTGCCTTCGGTCATCGGGGCTTCGAAGGGGACACCCTTACTGTCGAGGTTGATTACGAGAGCACGGTCATAAACTTTATCGGAAACGGCGAAGGTGGAGTCGTCGTTGTTTGCCGTACCGATATACCAGACGTTCTGGGGTATCTGTAATTTACCGTCAACGAGATGGGCGGGGTCGCTTTCCCAGACGGAAGGAACGAGCTGTATCTTCCATTCCTCGGGGTCGGGCATTTCGAGGATAGAAAGCATCTCGGCGAAGTAATATTCGACACGCGCGATGTTCATTTCGTCGAGGACGATGATGTTTATCTCGTCGTTGAAGGAGGATTCGTAGATACGGCGCAAAACTTCGGTCTCGTTGAATTTTTTGGTGAATTCGTTGAAGAAGCCGAAGAGCTCGCTTCGGTCGCGCCATGACGGCTGGACGGAAGCTATCGTCGAATCGTTGAGGAAATATTTACCCATTACGTACGGGAGAGAGGTTTTACCAGTACCGGAGATACCCTGTAACAGGATAAGCTTGGTGGAAGCAAGTCCGGCGAACATAAGGCGGATTATCTTTATCTCGTAGAACAGGCGGGATTGCGAGCAGGCGTAGTTACGCAGATCGTCGCATATCTCGGCGAGCGTCAGGTCGTTTGAGAAAACGGGGTCGGTATAGAACGCATATTTCTCGTCGACGGCGGAGAGACGGAAGAAACGCTTGGATTCGTCCGTCGGGATAGGTCCCTGGGAATCGTCGGTCTTTACGGGGACGGCGATAGCAGTCGGGTCGATGTTGAAATCGTCCTCGACTTCCTGGACCGCCTGTTCTATCTGGGCATAGCCTGCGGCGCCGGGGCCGACTTTTAAGGCTATTATCTTCTCTTTTTCGCGGGTGAGTTTTACGACGTCTTTATGGAGGTCGGAAATCTCTTCGAGAAGGTCTTCGTTTCCGACTATCGTACGGCGGAAACGGATATATTTACGGGCGAGGAGCACGAGAAGCAGGATTATTCCAGCCCAGAAAGCGTAGACGAGGATAAAGCTTATTATCGCGAGTATCCAGCCGACTGCGCCGAATTGCTCCTGATACATGGAAAACAGCCCGAAATAGGTTTTGAAGTTGAATACGTTTATAAGTCCTTTGAAAAAGCTGACGATGCCGGACCAGATGCCGCTGAACATAGTTGTCAGGAACGCAAAGAACCAGTTTAAAAATCCATCCATGGTAAATCTCCTTCTTAGAGGTTAGGGGGCGCTGAGTTTGAGGTTTATTCCGGTTTATCGCTGTCGGAAACGGATTCGGCGATATCCTCGGCTTTTTCTTTGGCTTCTTCTTTTATTTCGGAAGCTTCGGACTTGGCTTTCGCTTCAGCCTGCTGGCGGAGATATTCTTCGACTGCGCGCTGTTTGATAAGCTCTTCATCGGCGGCGGTGATCTCTTTTTTGCCTTTGGATTTGAGTTTGAAGATAGCGCTGACGAGCACGATTATCTCGTAGATGAAGAATACGGCGAGCGGGATGACGACGCAGATGAGGAAGCCGTTGGGGCTTTGGAGAAAATCTATCGCATGGCCGACGCCGACGAGTTTTTTACCCGTCCAAACGGCGAGAACGTGGTCCCAGTAGACAAGCTCGGTCTGGTCGGTTTTTACGTTATCACCTTTGGTGATGTAATAAACGTTGCCGCTGTCGTCGGATTTCTTTTCGATTATTCTATGGGAGTTGTAATGGACCTGATTCTGATCCAGACGGGCATCCTCAAACGTAAAGGTGATAACGTCGCCGACGTTTAAGTCTTTATACTTATCTTTTTCGTCGTTGGAAAACGATTTGCTGAAAATAAGGTCGCCCTGCGCAAAGCCTTCTTCGGATTTCATCGAGTCGCTCTGCACCGTGAAGAAACAGAGATTCCCTATCTTCGGGAAATTCTCGGTATTCGATTGCGCCGCAAAGGCAAGCACCGTCATAACGAGTGCAAAAACAAGGAATATCCAAAGAATGACGTTGACGATCGTTTTGATCACTTTTTTCGATTTGGAATTCATAATATCGTTTCCTTTCTGATTAAAAAGGTGTCTTGATACAGCTTTGAGCTGCCGCAGAGATAGTAATAACAGTTTAAGGTATATTAGATGTTTTATTATACTACCAAATTGGCCGTTCGTCAAGAAAATTTATACGAAAAAGCGATAAATTTATACAAAATAACAAATATATCGTAAATTATACGCGTCGGATTTTTAAGCGGATATCCGTCAGCGGTTTTATAAAGAAACGCGGCATCTTTTTTCGGGATGCCGCGTTATTTATGTTTTTTTGCGGCGTCAGTCTGCCAATGCCATATAGTCGACTTCGGTAACCGTTCCGCTTGCGGGAATAACGAAGCCAGCCGCCATCTGCCAGTATTCGAGAGCGGTTATCTCGTTGGCGTAGACGGTCTCGGTATGGTCGTCGTTGGTATAGATAAGCTCGTAAGCGTAGCCGTAGTCGTCGAATAGATCGTCATCGTCATCGCAGAGCAGAGCGTAGAGGGTAAGCTCTTCGCCCGTGTGGTTGACTATCTCGATCGTGTAAAGGCCTTTGAAATGGACGTTATCGGGGCCTTTGTTGCTTTCGTCGAAGGAAATTTTCACGGAATAATCGTCGGAAGCACATTCGGGAATATCGGTGGCTATCTGGAGAATAGCGTAATCGGCTTTATCGTCTTCGGCATCGCGGACGTCGACGTCGAATTTATCGGTAACGACGTTGCCCGCTGTGCTGACTATTGTCTGGTAAAGGTCGCCGCCGTTGGTACCGATATCGAGGTACATAAGGTAGGCGCCGGTTTTTCCTTTTACGGAGCCGAGCGCAAATTCGCCGACGTTACAGGGGATATGGAAATAGTAAACGGCATCGGTTTGGATGTCTGTCGGGTTGGTGATCCAATCGGTATCGAAAACGATCTGGTAGTTATCGGGAAGCGTCATACCGTCGGTATAGGGAACGTGGTTGCCGCTTGCGTCGATATAGAAGGTCGTATTCGTAACGGGATCGTGGTAGATATTAAGATATTTGGAATCGGTATCCATCACGTTGCCGACAAGAGGAACCTGTTTGAATTTAGCGCAGACAAGCTTTATTTCGTATATCGCGGAGATGGTTTTATCTTCGTTTCTGAATATCTCGTGGAGCGAGAAGAAGGCGTTGTTATTTGTGAAATAGGTGCCGCCGAAGAATGAGATAAAGCCGGGCTCGACGGTACGGAAGTCGATGCAGTCCTCGGGGAACTGGTAGTTCCGGTAGGTTTTATGGAGGATCGTAACGTTTTCCGCCTCGATAAGATGGTTCATACTTATCTCGGAATTCATGAAGTGGAGACCGTAGATATTCGAGCCGTCTATGGAATCGAGGAACTGGTCGCGGGCGGTAACGTAATATTCATCCTGCATTTCGGCGGCGGTAAGCGTACGTCTTCCGTCGGCATCGTTGGTATAGACCGTAGTAAGATTGCCGTTTCTGTAAGAATTGGTTATATCGCCTGTACCGTATTGAGATACACGGATATCGGCGTGTCTGGTGGAGTCTTCGTAGTTGCCGGCGATGATATAACCTGTATTTTCGGGCGAAACGCCGTAAGGATTTGAGCCGGAATAGGTCTCGCCTTCCTCGACATCGTGAAGCTCGGTACGAAGCGGGAAATAAGTGCCGGTATAGGAATTCGGTCCGGCAGTCTTTTCAACGACGAGAAGCTCGCCGTCGGACCAGGTAAGAGACGCCTCAATCGGGTCTTCCTCGACATATATCTCGGGGACTTCCCTTTCGGTAACCTCGGAATAAACGGCGGGCGTGGGAAGAAGAACATCGTTGACGACAACGGTGGGAAGAGCGGGAGCGTAATCCTGACCGTAGGCATTTATCATGATAGGATTGTTGCGGTCTTCGGTGAAGGTAAGCTGTGTGCCGGAGGTATTGCTCTGGCTTCGCGTGCCGCTCCAAGTATGATTATCGGTATCAAAGATAACCGAATAATAGTACGTCGTAGTCCAGCCGGATCTTGCGGAAACGTAAAGTCTGTTATTGCTGCTTGTGAAATCGGTAGCGGTTTCGGAAAGCGAAAGAACGGGCGGGTTGGCGGTGGTAATATTGAGATAAAAAGTATTACCGTTGATCGTGGTCGAAATGTTGCCGGAGGTGCCGCCAAAAAGCAGAGCGTCATTCGCGTTGGTAACAGCGGTAAGAGTCGTGCCGTTCGCGCCCATATAGTAGGTGGTTCCGCCGGTGGTATAGGAAATTCGGTAGGCGGGTTTGGAGGTAGAGGTCGAAAGTTTCCACGTGCCCGCATCGCAGACGAGATAATATTCGCCGTTGCCGATGCTGTCGGAGCCGATAGTCCACTGAGTACGGTTGTTATTCTGGGTACGCAGCGCGAAGGTGCCGTTGTTGTTGCGCAGATAGACTTCGGTATTGTTCACCGTCGCGTGGATTCTGCCGTCGGCATCAAAGGTGAAGACGGTAGCGTTGTCGACGTTTGTGGTATTTGTGAACACGGTGGTGCTGGTCAATTGGAGATAATTACCTTTGCCGTCGGTGATATATTTACCGTTTTTGAAGGTCTGGATAGACCAGCCGTTATTATAGCGGAGCGCGTAAGTATAATTTCCGTCGGCGGAATTCCCAGACAACGAGGAGCCGGTATTGTTCCACGAGGTCGCGTTGGTTGCATTCGTGGTGGTTTGAAGCGTGCCGTTGT
>JAZUJV010000020.1:0-3632 GCA_045642945.1 Eubacteriales bacterium
TCCGCCACGCCTTTTTCACCCGTGTCGGCGGTGTCAGTAAAGGTAAATTCGCTTCCCTTAATTTCGCCGCGGGCGCCGGCGAGATAACCGACGATTGGGAAAACGTCGTCGAGAACCATAAAATCGCCGCCTCCGTCTTCGGGCTTACCGAAAAAGATATCTGCCGCACCTACCAGACTCATACGGCATGCGTCGAAACCGCGACGAACGCCGACCGCGGCAGAGGACTGACGCTTCCGCCCTACGACTATGGCGTCGACGGGCTGATAACCGCCGAAAAAGACCTTCTTCTTTCGGTCAGAAGCGCCGACTGCGTTCCCGTTCTGCTCTGCGATAAGAATAAAACCGCCGTCTCCGCCTGCCATTCGGGCTGGCGCGGCACCGTAAGCGGAATAACCGAAAACGCCGTAAAACTTATGGCGGAGAAGGGAATAGACGCCCGTGATATCCTCGCCGCGATAGGCCCCTGCATCGGCGCTTGCTGCTACGAAGTCGGAATCGAAGTTTACGAAGCGTTTATGCAGAAAGATAAAAACTTTTCTATCTGCTTCAAGCCGAAGGAAAATAATAAATTTATGCTCGATTTAACAAAAGCCAACGAGCTCGTGCTTTTGCGCGCCGGACTTTTGCCCGAAAATATCTCTTCCGCAAATATCTGCACCCGCGATAACGAAAAGGAATTTTTCTCTCACCGAAGGGATGGCGTCGTCCGCGGAACGATGTCTGCCTTTATATGTCTTTAAGGAGGAATAAACGGAATGATAAAAGTTTTCCATTGCGCCGATATCCACCTCGATTCCCCTTTTTCTCTCTGCTCCCCGCGTGAGGCGGAAAGGCACCGCACCGAGCTTCGCGCCGCCTTCACCTCCGCTATTATGTTCGCCCGCGAAAATAAAGCCGATATATTTTTGATATCCGGCGACCTTTTCGACAGGGAATACGTTACCCGCGACACGAAAGAAATGCTTATCCGCGAATTTACGAAAGCGAGCGATATGCGCTTCTTCATAAGCCCGGGCAACCACGACGCTTTGACGAGCGACTCCCCTTACTATGATATGCGCTTCCCCGAAAACGTCTACGTGTTCGGAAAAGAGCGCGAGCGCGTATCTTTAAAAGACCTCGGTGTCGACGTCTACGGCTTCGGCTTCGAGTCAATAAACTATATCTCAAGCCCCGTCGCGAACTGGAAAATCGAAGATAAAAATAAAATAAATATCCTCGTCTGCCACGGCGATACTACTTCTTCGAGCCAGACCGGACCGATAAAAGAAAACGAGATAGCTTCCTCCGGCTTCGATTATATCGCCCTCGGCCATATCCATAAGCCGAGCGGGATTTTAAGGGCTGGCGAAACCTTCTACGCCTACCCGGGCTGTATCGAGGGCAGAGGCTTTGACGAACAGGGCTATAAAGGCGCGTTGTTCGGAACCGTCGACAAAGGCGTCTGCGAAATGCAAAGCTACCGTTTCTCCAAAGGAAGATACGAGACTGCCGAAGTCGATATTTCGGCTTGCAAAGATAAGATTTCCGTCGTCGAAACCGTTCGCGCCGCGATAAGAATTTATACCGACGATACGTCATTACGCCTTATCTTGAAAGGCGAGACCGATTTTGCCTTCACGCTGCTCCCCGAGGAGATCGGAAAAGGAAGAGAATACCCCTGCTATATCGAGATAATCGACGAGACTTTCTTAAAACCCGACCTTACCGAGCTTGAAAAATCCAACACCCTTCGCGGCGTCTTCGTCCGTCTTATGACCGAAAAACTCGAAAGCGCCAAGGACGACCCCGAAAAATACAAAACGCTTACTCTCGCTTTAAAATACGGACTCGCTTCGCTCGAGGGCAGAAGCGTTGTTGACTATAACGGAGGGGAAAAATGAACGTAATTTTCGAAAAAGCCGAAATAGTCTCCTTCGGAAAACTCCAAAACTGCGTCGTCGAATTCAAAGACGGGATAAATATTTTAAGCGCCCCCAACGAAAGCGGAAAATCCACTCTCGCGTCGTTCATAAAGTTCGTTCTTTACGGCTTCGCGGGTGTCAAAAACCGCTCGATCGCCTGCAACGAGCGAAAGCTCTATACCCCTTGGGATAAAGAGATATCCGAGGGAAAACTCTATTTAAAAGCCGACGGCGTCTCATATTGCGTCGAACGTAAATGTCTCCCCTCGGGCAAAGAGACCGTCGAGTGTAAAAACCGAATAAACGGCGAAAGCGCTTTTAATGGCGAGAATATCGGCGAAGCCCTCTTCGGCGTCGGCGAGGAAGTTTTCGCCCAGACTCTTTTCTTCAAAAACCTCTCTGGCAGCGCCGAAAAAGAAGACGTCCTTGCCGAAAAACTCCAGAGCATCGCGATAAGCGCCGATGAAAGAGTAAGCACAGGCAAAGCCGTCTCCGCGTTGAACGACGCGAAAAACGAGCTTAAAGGCAGATTGACCGGCTCGGGCATCATTCCGAAGCTTATCCGCGAGCGCGATGAGACCGAGGCGGCGATAACCGAATCGCTCTCCTTCCGCAACCAAAGCGAAACGCTCGCAAATGATATCAAAAATACGAAAAAACTCGTCGCCGACGGCAAAAAGAAGCTCGATTCATTGACCGAAGAGCGCCGCAATATCGAAAGCTACGACGCGAAATTAAAGCTCGATAATATCGGCGCCGCCAAGCGCGAATACGAGACAGCCGAGAGGGAATACGAGTCCGTCTCCGCGGGCTTGAAGCGCCGAAGCGACGATGACGAAAATATATTGCGCTCCCTCTTTTCCGATAACGCCGAATACGTCGCTCAGACTAAACGCCTCGACGAAATTTCCGCGAACCTTTCGGATGCCGAAGCCGAGCTTAAAGCCGAGCCCGACCTCCCGATGACGAAAGCCGAAGCAATGGGCGCGAATAAAGAGATAGAAAAAAGCGAAAAAATCTCCAAGATACTCTTTATCGCCGCTTCCGTAATGCTTCTCCTCGGCGTCCTGCTCTGCCTCATAACCAAAAACGGCGCCTTTGCCTTTATCGCCGCCGCCTCGATAGTCGCGTTCGTGATAGCCTTCATAATTCTCGTAAAACCCGCTTCCACCGCCAAAAAGTTCGGCTTTTCCGGCGTCAAGGAACTAAAAGAATTCCTTGCCTCGCTCCCCGAAAAACAACTGAAGCGTAACGTTCTCGAAAATAAAATTTCTTCGCTTCGTTCTTCCTACGACGAATGCGAAAACGCTTGCCGCGTCTCAAAATCCAAACTCGACGCGGGCATCAGCCAATACGCCGACGTTACGGGCGACGATTATTCCGAACAGATCGAAACGGTCTTGCGCCTCTCCTCCGAAAGCGGCAAAAAGCTTGCCGTGATGCGCGCCAAAAAAGATTTTCTCGATAATCTTTTAAAAGACGTCAGCGTCGAGGAACTTAAAACCATCTCCGAGGGCGCGAAGGTCCCCGCGCGCGACCGCCAGACCGTCGATACCGAGATAAAATTCTACGGTCAGCAATACGAAATTTTGTCGGGCAAACTCAAAAATTACGAGATAGATTTCGCCGCCGCCGAAGCCAAAAGCGGCGACCCCGCCGTCCTTGTCGGCAAAAGAAATTCGCTCACCGAGAAAATCGACGCTCTGACTATGCGCCATAACGCCT
>JAZUJV010000021.1:0-2463 GCA_045642945.1 Eubacteriales bacterium
AGAAACTCCTCGCTCGCGAAATACAAATTCTGATATTCGCGTTATGTCAACCCCAAACGCCAACAAAAAAGGAACGCTTTTCGCGTTCCTTTTTCCGTTTTTATCTGTTTATCTGTTCGCGCATTTCTTGATAATCGCTTCAAATTTTTCGCGGTTTTCAAGCATATCCTGAACGAGCTTCATCTGCGTTCTCGCTCTGTCGAGATTCTGCCCTTCGTAAGAAGTGCGGAAGTAAACGTCGCCGTCGAGATAGTCCGCCAAGAAGCGAAGCCCACATTCGAGCGTCATCATGATAGCGCCGTCGTGAAGGTGCGATAGCTCACAGTCGGTTATCTTGTCGCCGAGCTCGGAAAGGAATCCCGCGGTATATTCTTCGTAAAGCTCGGGAACGCAATAAACCTTGTCAAGATCCTTTTCGTCCTCCGCCGCGCTCGAAGCGCCGAAGCGTATGCTGTCGCCGTAGTCGTAAAGCATCGAGCCGGGCATAACGGTATCGAGGTCTATAACGCAAACGCCCTTTTTCGTTACGTTGTCAAGCATAACGTTGTTAAGCTTCGTGTCGTTGTGCGTTACTCTCGTCGGCATCTCTCCGCTCGCGAGCAGGGAAGTGATAATCGGGCAAAAGCCCTTCATAGAAAGATAAAACTCAACTTCTTTTTCACAAAGCTTCTTTCTGCCGAGCTTGTCTCTCTCTACCGCGTCCGCGAAATTCTTAAAGCGAACGGGCGTGTTGTGAAAGTCCTTTATCGGCTCTACGAGAACGCTCGTGTCGAAATCCGCGAGAAGGTTCTGGAATTTTCCGAACGCCTTCGCGCTTTCGCCGAACATACCCTTTTCCGTCGCGGAATTGTAAGTCGCCGCGCCCGTGATGAATATGTAAGCTCTGTAAAATCCGCTTTCGTCGCTGTAAAGATATTCGCCCTTGTCGTTTTTAAGGAGCGTAAGCGTCTCTCTGTCGGGGTCGCCGCCGTTTTCGATGATCTTCTTGCGGAGAAATTCGGTAACGTAAGCGATGTTGTTTATAAGTCCCTTAGTGTCTTTAAAGATCTCGTTGTTTACACGTTGGAGAATATAATCTTTTCCGCCGACGTTTATTCTGAAAGTGGCGTTTATGTGTCCGTAGGGAATGACCTCTATCTCGTCGGGCGTCTCCGTCCCGAAGAAAGATTTACAAGCCTTTCCGATAGTTTCAACTCTTATTTCCATAATTCCTCCGGATAAAGTCCGTCCTCTATCGCTTTCTTAATGTGATTTACAACGGTTTCTCTGTCTTCTCTGTAGGTTACGCCGAACCACTTCGCCTCGGTGCGTAATACCTTCGCGGTGTTTCCGCTCGCAGCAAGATATTTCTTAACGGCTTCGGGAAGGTAAAACTCCTTCTTAAGCGGATCTCCGCTGCCGTCCAAAAAGTTCCTGAACTCTTTTTCGGCGTATCCAAAGAAATCGGCGGGCAATCCCCAGCAATTCATCGAAACTATAGTGTCGTCGGGAATTTCGTGCCATACCTCGTCCTCGAGATAAGCCGTGTTCCCGTTTTCAAGTCTCTTTATCTTCGTGCGCTCCTCGATGTTCGTGAGCTTTCCTTCTTCATCTATATAGCATTGTCCGCGCGAGACCGTTCCGTTTTCGGTAAGAGTGTTTTTAAGAACGAACCCCGCCATGCAGGAAGGATTTTTTCCGGCGTTCGCCATATAGTTATAAAGTATCTCAAAGCTTTCTCTTCCGTAAAAGTCGTCGGAGTTGACGGCGGCAAACGGCTCTTTGATAACGTTTCTCGCCGCGAGCACCGCGTGCCCCGTGCCCCACTGCTTAACTCTTCCCTCGGGAACAGCGTATCCTTCGGGCAAATCGTTTAAGTCTTGGAAGCAGTAATCGACCTTTATCTTTTCGCCGATGCGGTTGCCGACGGTCTCCTTGAATATCTCGAGGTTTTCTTCCTTAATAACGAAAACCACCTTGTCGAACCCCGCACGCTTCGCGTCGTATATCGTATAGTCGAGAATAAACTCTCCGTGAGGGCCGATCGGGTCTAACTGCTTCAACCCGCCGTAACGGCTGCCCATGCCCGCCGCCATAACTAAAAGTGTCATCGTTTTCTCCTTTTATATTAAATATGCTTTTCTTTTCGCCCATTATATACCTTTGAAAAACTTTTGTAAATAGTTTTCAAAAAATAGTTGACAAATCGTTTTCAATGTGTATAATAGATATCACCCGCCGCGAAAAAGTCGGCTTTTAAATGACAATTTTGTGGAATTTCAAAAACTTTTTCCCCGAATCCCTTGCGCCGCAAGGCTTTCGAAAATAGTAAAAAAATTCTTCAAAAAAGTTGAAAAAAAGTATTGACAAAGGCGATGGTGAGTGGTAGAATAACCGAGCTGCCGAAAAAACGGGCAGCGCGAAGAACGGACATTGAAAATTGAACAACAGAACGACGTACAAAGAAATGTACGAGACTCGTTA
>JAZUJV010000022.1:0-7911 GCA_045642945.1 Eubacteriales bacterium
AGTATAAAGCCGCGGCGGCGCTCGAAATATGTTATCAGCTCGGTGAGCGTTTTTTCGGAGCCGAGCAGGAAGAGCGCGTTATAGACGGCGACGATGCCGCAGCCGTATTTCGCCATATCTTTATTCTTACAGCATTTTAAGAATATCGGCTCATAGGGGGCGCGGGCGAGCATATAATTTTCGGGATCTTTTTTATATTCGCGCAGACTCCCCTGTGAATATATCAGCGAGCCTTTATATTTCTTTTCGCTTTCGGTCCTTTCGTTTTCGAGGCGGTTTTTTAAAGACAGGCGCTTCGAGACGAAGCCAAAAAGATATTTCGTTTTATAGGCGCGGCGGGAGATAAACGAGAAAAGGGCGGGAAACATCTGTATTCCTCTTGTATTTTCGCTATTTTATCAGTTTTATAAGCGATTTTTCGTCGGCTTCGGGGAGGGTGTCTTTAAGCCGCTTCAAAAGCTTTTCGAAGGATTTTTCGGGCGGTTTTTTATAGGCGGAGCGGATAAAGGATTTGCCGTAAAGATTTTCGGGAGTGGTGAATTTCGCGACGCCCCAGCCGTAGACCTTGCCGTTTTTGCCTATTTCATACTCTATGCCCGAAAAGGTCAGATAGGTCTGCATCTGGAGTTTGGTAACGGCTTGATCGTAGCCTTTTTTGCCGTCGATCCCGTAGCAGCAGACGTCGCGAAGCTCCGGAGAAAGTATCTCGGTTTCGGCGACGACGGTATCGTAAAGCTGTTTTTGGGAAAACGCGAGTTTTCCGTCCTCGTAGAGAGCGTCGAGGTCGTAGCCGTCGCGGCGATAGTTGCAGAAATCGGGCAGGAGGGTTACGTCGATATACCCTGCCCTGCCGCGAAAGAACTTTCCGTAGGCGCATTTTTTGTTTTGTATCACGGGGTCTTTCCATTCCCAAGGGCCGTCGCGGTCGGAAGAAAACCAATATTCTTTCGGTGTATGTTCGGCTATCGAAAATCCCGGGACGTTGTTTTTAAAGAACGGCAGGAAGCCGAAATACAGCGTGGCTTCTTCGATATCCGACGCGCTTTTTATGACGAAGTCTTTCATTTTTTATAGATATCGTAGGTGCCGAGCACGTGGCGTTTTATCATCACGTAATCGAGGGTATCGAGTTTTCCGTTGCCGTTTATATCGGAAGCGAGAAGCTCGTCGGAGTTAAGCTCGTAGGTTTTTAACACTCCGCGTTTTATAAGCGCGTAGTCGCGGGATTCGATTTTTCCGTTGGGGAGCACGTCGCCGAGGACTATGACTTTATAGGACGCGCCGCCGGCGGACATTATATCGGTGTTATAGACGAAATCGGTCGCGGAGACGGTTTTTCCGTCGCGGGAGATCGCGCCGTAGGGCATAAAGTTTATTAAGAAATCGGAGATTTTGGTCTTTTCCCTGCCGTTTATCACGGTATAGTCTTTTATCGTATAGTCGGAGCCGGTTTTCGCAGTTATCTCGGAGGTCAGGTTCCAATGCGAGAGCAGCCAAAGGTTACGGTTTTTGAGCCAGTCGCGGTAGTAGGCGACGTTGCCGTCGTAGGTGTTTTCGGGGCGGCGTTCGAGAGTTCCGCAGACGTTGCTGTATTGGTAGGTGATGCTCCAGCCCGCCTCTTTATAGTTACGGGCGAAGGAGGCGCCGTATTCGTCGAGGGTGCGGTCGATATAGTTCTTTCCGAGGACGTTATCGCAATAGAGGTTGATTATTTCATCCTGCAGATCGAGGTAGCGGGATTTAACGGCGTCGGAGAAATTTTTATAGCCGAGGAGAGGTTTGAACCAAAGAGTCTCAGCCCATGTGCCTTCATAGCTCTTGCCGCTGCCGTAGACGTTATTATAGTCGGTATAGTAAGCGGAGGAGCAGTTGCCGGACGAAAGGTCGAAATCCCAGCAGGGGCCGCCGTAGATCTTATCGCCTTTTATATAGAAGCGGGTGCTGCCGACGTTTATATCGACGTTTTTGAAATATTCGAGGACGATGTAAAAATCGACCATGGAGGGGATATCGAAATATTTTTCTATCTTCGCGAAGTCGCCGCTTTTTAAAGCTTTTTCGGCTTCGGTAAGGAAGCTTATGAGCCATTTATACTGGGCGTCGGTGGGCTCTTCGGGCTCGTTGATGCCGAAGCGGAGACCGTAGAGGGGGGATTCGAAATAGACCGTTCCTTCATCGGTTCGGGCGTCGCGCTCGAGAAGGAATTCGTTTTCGTCGGTGTCGATATCGACGCGGGAGGAGGAAGCCTCGACGGCATCGGTAAGGAGGTAGCTGCCGCCGAATTTACCGTTGACGTAGACGTCGACGACGCGGTATTTAGGGGTATATTTCAAGCCGATGGAGGCGGCAAAGTCAAGGACGGCTTGATTACGCATAAGCGTGTTTTCGTAGCAGTTGGCGAGAAGGCACCATTTTTTGTTTTTGCCCATTCCGAGGACGCCGGTTTTCGAGGAGAATTTGATATTATAGGGTTTTTTCGCGCCGGAGGAGGTGGAGTTTCCCCTTACCTTCACGGACGAGGCGTCGTCGGTTATCGTCTCGTATTCGCCGCCCTTTTTGTCGATTATTTTGATAGAGCAGTCGCAATAGTCGGTGGTTATACCCGTTTTCGTGGTTATAAACACCTTCGGGACGTCGGTGGGAGTTTCGTCGGCGGCGTTTACGGTAAGGGTAAGCGTCGCGGACAGGACGAAAATAAGGGCAAGAACGAGGGAAAGAGTTTTTTTCATATCGGCACGCTCCTTATAACAGACGATTGTAAAATGCGCAGACCGCACAAAAACGAAATAATAAATTTGGCAAATTGAAAGTTGCCGCGATTATTTTGGCAGATTTTTGAGTAAAACTCAAAAATCAATTCCTATTGTATTTTTTGTGCTATGAACGAAAATCTTCGACTGTCGCAGATTACTGCGCCGACGCTCGATTTTCGTCCATTCTGCATCGTTTTACAAACGCCTTATTTTTTATAATAATTATACACTTATTGATTTTCTTTGTCAAGAACGGTTGAATAAACCGAAAATCTATGGTAAGATAGGCGTAAAGGAGTTGAGATTTATGCACGAAATGCTTTTTAAAGGCGGGCTTGACAAGGCGTTCACCGCAAGCTATGACGACGGACTTATCACCGACGAGAGACTTAAAAACATATTCGACGCGAACGCGATCAAATGCACTTTCAACATCAATTATTCGCTTATGCAGCCATGCGGAGCGGCGCTTCCCGAGAAGATCACGAAGGAAAACATGTGGACGCGCGCGAGACTTAACGACTACGTCGCGCTTATGAAGGACAGCGGGCACGAGATAGCGATACACGGATTTACCCATTCCGACCCCGCGAAGTTCGACGACGACGAGGCATTCGAAGAATACTCGAAGGACAAAAAGGCGCTTGAAGAAACCTTCGGAACGGTCATTCGCGGGTGTGCTTACGCTTTCGGGAATTTTAACGAAGCGAGCAAAAAGGCACTTAAAAAGCTTGGGATACACTATTCGAGGACTGTAAAATCGACGTTTTCGTTCGATATCCCCGAGCATCGCATAACGCTTGACCCTACTTGTCATCACAACGAGAATATTTTGGAGCTCGGGAAGAAATTTTTAAGCGACAACGAGCGGAAAGCGAAATTATTTTATCTTTGGGGACATTCATGCGAGCTTGAAGTCGACGGGAAATGGAGCGAGATGGAAGAGTTCGCGCGTCTTATCGGCAGGCGCGGAGACGTATGGTACGCGACGAACATAGAGATTTTCGACTATATTGACGCTTATAACGCGCTTGAATTTTCGGAAAACGAAAAGTTCGTTTATAACCCGAGCGCGCTTGACGTCTGGCTCGACATCGGCGGCGAAACGTGGATAGCGAGAGCCGGAAAAATCACGAAGCTTTAAAATTATTTTGATTTTCACTTGACATTCGGAAACGTTTGTGATATTATATCTCTTGTTCCGAATAAGCGCCTTTAGCTCAGCTGGATAGAGTAACTGGCTACGAACCAGTAGGTCGGGGGTTCGAATCCCTTAAGGCGTGCCATGAAAAAAGACTTGTCTAATGGCAAGTCTTTTTTCAATGATATCCGTTCCTTACGGAACGGGTGATATATTGCTTCGCAATATGATATCCGCTACGCGGATGATATATGCCTTCGGCATATGTGGAACGGATATTTATCATATTTGAGCGAAGCGAAAATATATCATACGGCAAAGCCGTATATCATATCGCCGCGAGGCGATATATCATTAACGATGTCAAATCATTTTGATATAATACAGGCGGAGGTGATAGTTATGCAGGAAAACAAAAGCAAGCCAAACGGCTTGCTTTTTTGATATACGCTTAAGACGGGCAGAAACAAACGTCAGCAGGGGACCTCATAAGAATCGTCGGGCACGGGGGGCTGCCACGTTTTTAAAATTATACGTTTCAAAAGGACGTAATCGCGGGTATCGATGTAACAGTTACCGTCAATATCGGCGTAGAACGAAACGCTTTTATCTATCTCGTAGGTGCCGAGGCAATGTCTTTTTAAAAGGGCGTAATCTTTTGCGTCGGCCTTTCCGTCAACGTTTATATCGCCGTGCACGTAATATTCATCATCGATCTCCTCATAGAAGATACTATCCAATCCCACGGAAATTACGAGCGGATTGCTTTCAAGCGTATCAAGAGCCTTTTGAACGTCGGATTGCGAGGGCAGGTACAGAAGCACCATATTCGTGGTCGAAGCGTTCGCGTTACCTTTACGAGTACTGTAATCGAAGCGGAAAGCGAGGACTTTGACGCCCATATAGGTATAAAGACCGTCTTCGTCGGCGGCGCCCAAAACGGGGAGATCGCTGCCTTTGACAGTTACGAAAACGGCGGGTTTTTCGTATTCACCGCCGTTTACCCAAGCGGTTATGACGTCGTCATCCTTTAATACGGTTTCGAGGCAGCCGACGGCGTCGCCGGAAACGAGGATAGCCGTAAACACGCGGCTGTCGCTCGGGTTTTTGCCGTCGATAAACTCGAGATTACCGTAAGCAGAGCATTTTACGCCGAAGATCACGCCGTTTTCGTCCGGAACGGCGACGTTTTTCGAGAGTATGAAGACGGTATTATCGTACCCCGGCTCGAGCGTCGCGTCGGCGGAAGAAGAAAGCGTTACGGCGTATGAAAAGACGAGAAGGCAGACGAGCAATAAAGCTATTTTTTTCATTTTTCGTAATCCTTTCGTGATAAATATTTTTGCCGGATCCAAAATATGATACCTTTTTGATATGCGGAACGGTTGATTTTTCGAAAAAATCGGGAGCCATTTATAAAAATTTATCCGTTCCGAATATATTATATATCATAAAAACGCGAAAATCATCAAAAAAAAAAAAATAACAATTTAGCCGAACAATGTTTACGATTTGTTAATATATAACGCCGCGATGAGAAGCAAAACGGACGCGGGTTGATTTATTGTTGCCGATATGGTAAAATAACAATCGTTAAGATAGTTTAATAAACTGGTAAGGCAAAGGCGCAAGACAAGGTTATGAAAAGGTTTATATTGATGATTATGATATTTACGCTATGTCTGGTCTCGTGCGGGGATTCGGAAGAGAGAAACAAAGACGTTTCGGAGGAAACGGGCGCGAGCGCGGAAGAGAGCTTTGAGAGCGAAAACATCAGCGAATTGCTTGAAGAAAGCGAAGAAGCGACAAGTGAAGAGAGCGATTTCGAGCCGAGCGACGAGGATCTGGTCGAGGTTTCGCTTTACGCCGAAAATATCGTTATCGATTTAAGATACGCGGCGGAAGACAACTTTTTTTAAAACAAAGCTTTATGAAGAAAACAAGGCTTATCTTCGGTACGGCACTTTAAAAAAGCTTATAATCGCGGAAAAAGCGCTCGAAGAAAAAGGGTTTTACATTAAAATATGGGACGCTTACCGCCCGATAGAAGCGCAAAGGGCGATGTGGGAGATATGCCCCGACCCGAGATACGTCTCCGACCCCGAAAAAGGCAATTTATCGCACACTCGCGGGAGCGCTTTGGACGTTACGATAGTATATAAAGACGGCGGAGAGGTTTTGATGCCGACGGATTTTGACGATTTTTCGGAGAAAGCGGACAGAGACTATTCCGACGTGAGCGACGACGCCGCGGAAAACGCGAGAACGCTTGAAAAAGTAATGGAAGAAGCGGGGTTTATCGGGTATAAAGCGGAATGGTGGCACTATTCCGACACGGATAGATATGATATTATCAGATAGCAGGCAGGCGTCGGCGCGGGCGCTGCACTTTACAAATCCGCATTTTTACGTTATAATCAAATCACAGTAAATTCAAGCGAGGCGACGGTATGAAACCCGATTGGAGACAGATACACCCCATTCCGGATTACGACAAAGAAATATACATCAAGCCCGCGGTTTCGAATCCCAACATAATCGTCGGCGAGTTCACGTACATCGCGGATTCGGAGTTCGAGAGCCACGTTACGCACTTTTATCCGTGGAGCAGAGACAGACTTATCATCGGCAAATTCTGTCAGATCGCCGCGGGAGTCGAGTTTATGATGAACGATGCGAACCACCAAATGAACGCGGTTTCGACGTTTCCCTTCTACACCCTTGAAGGTTGGGACATGGAGACGCCGAAGGCGGAGGATACGCCTTTTAAGGGCGACACGGTCATCGGGAACGACGTTTGGATCGGGCAGAACGCTTTGATTCTTCCCGGGACGCGCATCGGCGACGGAGCAATAATCGGGGCAAACAGCGTTATCGGCGGCAACGTCGAGCCGTACACGGTCGTTGCGGGAAACCCCGCGAAGGTGATAAAAAAGCGGTTTGACGGCGAGCTTATCGACCTTTTGGAAGAATTTAAATGGTGGGACAAGGAAGTTGAAGAAATCAACTCGCTTATTCCGGTCCTTACCAGCGGAGATTTGGAAAAGGTCAAAGCGGAGATAAAATCGCGGCTCGGAAAATAATTTTCAAACGGCGGCAGAACTATGATTAAACTCAAATACGGGCGTACGAACACGTATTTTTTGAACGGATTACTTATAGATACGGACATGCCGGAGACTTTTTCGGCTTTTTGCAGAGAGCTTAAGGCGAACGATTTAAAATTAAGCGACGTCGGATACGTTATCGCGACGCATTATCATCCCGATCATATCGGGCTTATAAGCAAGCTTAAAGAGCACGGCGTGAAGCATATTATTATTGACAGGCAGCTGCCCTATATTCATTTTTCCGACGGGATTTTCGAGAGAAGCAAAGCAAAAGATCACGTTCCGCTTTGTGAAGGCGAAGCCATCGTCGTCAGCGCCGAAAACGGCAGGGAGTTTTTAAAAAGCATCGGGATAAGCGGCGAAATTTTGCCCACCGAGAGCCACAGCGAAGACGGGATAGCGATTATCCTCGACGGCGGAGAATGTTTCGTCGGCGACCTCGAGCCCATTAAGTTCATCGCGGGGTACGAGGATAACGCCGCTTTGGAAAGCGACTGGGAACGCATTTCGGCGGCGGGAGCAAAGGTCGTGTATTTCGGGCATATAAACGAACAAGCGCTGTAAACGCGCTTGTTCAGAGATAAACGCCTTCGGCGCGATATGTGAGATAATTGCCGCTCCCCGTCAAGAGATAAGTCCGGCTTCTCGGAACGTTAAGGAATAATTTTAAAATTATATTTCTTCCTTTTTGAAAAAAGGAAGCGAAAAACTTTTAAAGCTATACAATAAAAATCCATTTGCGCAAGCATTTGTACCTTAACGACCGCGAAGCAGTCTTATCTCTCTCGGCGACGCCGAGTTTATCTCTCAGATCGTTCGCGAAGCGAACTTATATCTTTTAAAAAAATCGCTCCGCATAAGCGGGGCGATTTTTTTATTTTATTTTTTCTTCAAGGTCTGATATTCT
>JAZUJV010000023.1:0-3146 GCA_045642945.1 Eubacteriales bacterium
CGAAAAGCGTTTTCGCTTCGGGGCGGCTTCTGAATATGTGAGCGAATCTACCCTTCCCTCTATTGATATCTCGCCGGAATCGCGGGAAAGAGTTTTTATCGTAAGCTCTTCGCCGGAGATGACAAGAGTCGAATCGCCGACGGCAAGAGAGACGAGGTCTTCGTCAAAGCTTATAACGTAATCGACGGCGGAAATAGACAGGTCCGTTCGCGAATCGAGAGAGACGAAATGTTTTTTCTCCATAATTTTCCTCCTCTTCGTATATCTAAATATACGCGTCGGAGGGGAAGATTATGACAGCACCTCGTACATTTCGGCGGCTTCGGCTTTTTTTGCATTTTCGTTGACCGAGAGGACGCGGAAAGTGGCGGATTTGGTCCCGTAGCGCACCTCGATAACGTCGCCGATCTTAACGTCGTAAGAGGGCTTGACGGTTTTGCCGTTGACCGAGACGAGATCGTCGCCGCAGGCTTCGTTGGCAACTGTACGGCGTTTTATTATTCGGGAGACTTTTAAATATTTATCAAGTCGCATAGCTTTATAATTTTAACAAGGCGGGAGACTTGCTCCCGCCTTATAACGAAATTCTTATTTGTTGACGGAATCTTTAAGAGATTTGCCGGCGATGAAAGCGGGAGCTTTGGAGGCGGGGATGGTGATAGCGGCTTTGGTCTTGGGGTTGCGACCGATTCTTTCGGCTCTTTCTTTAACTTTGAAAGTACCGAAGCCGGCGAGCTGTACTCTGCCACCGGTAGCGAGTTCGTTTTCGATAGCGGCGAAAACGGCGTTTACTGCCTTTTCAGCATCCTTCTTTTTGAGTCCTGCTTCTTTTGCGACAAATTCAGCGAGAGTAGTCTTGTTCATAAATTGTTTCCTTTCTTATTATATGTTTTGGTGTTTACATTATAGCATTATTTTATAACAATATCAAGAGTTTTTTCGCTTTTTTTGGCAATTTTACAAGGTTTTTCAGCTGTTTTTAAGCATTTCTTTCGCTTTTTGCCAGTAAAGTTCTTTTTCCTCGCGGGTAGCTTCGGTAACCGATTTGCCGGAAGCGAGGCAGAGCGATTCAACTTTTTCGAATCGGTTTAAAAATTTTTCGTTCGCGTCGTAAAGCGCTTTTTCGGAATCGACGCCGGCTAAGCGGGCGGCGTTGACGACGGAGAGGAGAAGGTCGCCGAATTCCTCGTGCTTGGCGGCTTCGTCGTTACCGGCGGCAGCCTCGGTAACCTCGGCGAGCTCTTCTTTTATTTTTTCGATAGCCTCGGCGCAATCGTCGAAGTCGAAGCCGAGCTTACGCGCCTTTTTGCCGAGCTTATGAGCGCGCATAAGAGCGGGCAGCGACGGAGTTATCGAGCGAAGGACCTCGGTATCGGTCTGTTGGTTTTTGGTCTCTTTTTTTATTATATCCCAATTTTTAAGCACTTCTTCGGAATTATCGGCTTTTACGTCGCCGAAGATATGGGGATGTCTGACTATAAGCTTTTTACAGACGTCGTCGCAGACGTTATCTATGTTGAAATCGCCGTTATTATCGGATATTTCGGAATGGAAGACGACCTGCAGCAATACGTCGCCGAGCTCTTCGCGCATAATAGCGGGGTCATCCTTGTCGATGCCCTCGATGAGCTCGTAGGTCTCCTCGATAAGATCGCGCCTTATCGACTGATGGGTCTGTTCTTTATCCCACGGACAGCCGTCGGGGGAGCGAAGAATTTTCATTATGGCGACGAGGTCGTCGAATTTATATTCTTTTTTGGAAAGAAGTTCGGATTTGGTCATTTTCATTCCTCCGTGATCGTTTCGCCTTTTTTGAGCCAGCCGAGTTTTATGAGCTTGTCCGCGATAAAGTTGCCTTTGGGCAACAGCCTGACTTCGTCTTCTTTTATCGCCTTGAAGATAAGCACGGAGGCGACGTAGAAAATAACAAGGGCGATGCCGGTAACGAGAAGGATGAAGAACGAGGGGAGCCTTCCGTCGGTATCGCTGCCGATAAACGAGCTCCACGCAAGCGTCGAAAGTTTATAGACGACGAAGGTGAGCGCGGCGGAGACGGCTCCGCAAAGGACGGGGCGGGCGAACATTCCCATTATTTTCAGTCTTACACCGCAATATTTACGTAAGAAGAAGATATCGGTAAACATTACGATAAGGTAGCAGATAAGCGAGCTTGCGGGAGCGCCCAAGATACCGAGCGGGCTGTAAAGCAGACCTATCTCGGAAGCCGTCAGAGCGGCGATGCCGATAAGCACGGCGAAGAAAGGAAGCTGGGGTTTTCCGTAAGCGTTAAGCAGCGCGTTCGCCGTGGAAACGACTGAGATAAAGAACACAGCAAAGGCAAGGATAACGAGAGCACTTGACGCGGAATCGAGAGGAACGACGCTTTTTCCGTTTGCGATAGCTATCGTGCCGGACCATTTGGCGGCGCCGTAAAGAAGGGTTATGCAGGACCTGCCCGCGACGAGCAGGAAGACACCGCAGGGGACGGCGATTATACCCGAAACGCGAAGCGCCTGTTCGGTAAGAAAATGGGCTTTTTTGTTTTTATTGACCGCCAAAGCGCCGGAGACCGAGGGAAGGATCGAAGTCGCTATCGGGAAGACGAGGGTGGCGGGGAGAAGGTCGTAGAGCGGGACGGAAAGGCCCGTGTACGCCGAAAAGAGGGTCTGAGCGGATTCCTCGGGGACGCCGGAAGCCTTGAGGCAGTTGACGATTATCAAAGTATCAAGGAACTGGGAAAAATACAATGCCGCGGCGGTAAGAGTAACGGGGAGAGCGACGGAAACGATGAGTTTTAAAAGCTTTTTATCGGATTCTTTTTCTTTATCTTCGTCGTTGGGAACGCTTTTTTTGGAGAATTTTCGGTAGATAATTATAAATATCATACCGAAAAACGTTCCGACGGTAACACCCGAAATGGCGCACGCCGCCTGAATGGCGAGCGAATAGCCTTTTGACGCGGCGAAGGTAACGGCGGCAAGGCCCACCGTCATTTTGAAGAACGCCTCGATGAACTGGGAAATCGCGGTGGGATACATATTATGTAAGCCCTGGAAATACCCGCGGACGGAGGCGCAGACGCAGATGAAGAAGAGCGAGGGGGCTATCATACGCATAGCGGCGGCGCTTTCGGCGTGTCCCGTTCC
>JAZUJV010000024.1:0-2726 GCA_045642945.1 Eubacteriales bacterium
GGCCCCCATTCGGAACGGATGATATACGCCTTCGGCGTATGAAGGAACGGATAGCATTCGAATATTCGACGCAAAGCGGCGAATATATCATATTTTTGCGAAGTGAAAATATATCATATTCGAAGTGTAACGAAGAATATATCATATCGCGCGACAGCGAGATATATCATTTGCCTCTTCCCAAACAAAAAGAGCCTTCGCGGCTCTTTTGCTATTTTACTGTTCGTCTTTTATTCGGCGCATCTCTTTTAAGACGAGGCGCTGAACATAGTCCGGTGGTACGCGAAGCCCTCGCTCCCACGCTTCGATTGTCCGAAGCGGAATTTCAAGAAGGTCGCTTAACTTCTGTTGAGATAAACCCATCGAAACGCGCAGTTCTTTAATTTCGTCTTTGTATTCCATTTTATTCCTCCTGAAATTTATGTTTGCATTTTTGAATACGCGTGATATAACGGGAAATGGCTTCGGCGTGTGCAAGCGCGGTCAATACGGCAAAGCGTTGTTTTGAGAGTTTACAGAAGACGCCATTGTCAAACCTCGTCATATCCTGCATAATCGAGAATCTCGACTTTTTCTGCTTTGAGTTTCATGAATCCGAAGCGAGCATCATCATAGTAAAATCCAATCTCGACCCTTCGAGTTTCGTCATCGGCAGAAATATACTGAACGTCCCCTTCTCCGGAAAATTTATCTTCAAGTTCAAAATCGCTCACACCGTAGAACTTAATGACAATATCAACGGAATCGGGCATTTTGCCCTCATCGTACCACTCCTGCATAAACAGAAGCAGTTGAAGTTCAACTCTTACCGTTTGATTTTCTGTGTCATATTTAACATCGTGTATCACGCTATCGTGATATTCAAAACGGTTCGGTAATTGTGATAATTTCATTGTTTCCTCCTTTTCGGCAAAATGTGTGATTCGTCCGAGCCTCTTCAAACAACTTTCCCTTTTGCATCAATATACTCGTCAACTTTGCCTGTTTTGCATGGGTCAAGTATATGATAATGCACTTTCCCTTCAAGCCCGTACTTTTTTGAATTAGGAACGTTGACACTTAACAGACGAGATAGTCATCGGTGTATACACAGTCAATCCTCCCAACAATCTGCTCCGTTCTCGACCATTTCTCCTATTGTGCCGCTTTTACCGACTTTAATATTCAAGACATCGTCTATGTTCGTGAGCAACGTCTCCCGTTTATTGCCGTTCTCATCGAGGTAATAGACGAGATAGTCATCGGTGTTTACACAGTCAACCAGACAACTATCTGTCTCGTTTTCAACGACTATGGAGGCAAAATGCCTCTCCATCAGCCTGATGAGTTCTTTTTTATTGTCCATAACATATCCTTTTTATTTTTGATTATTAGCTTTTTTATTTATTATACATCACCTTTTTTATCAAATCAACGATAAAATCTCGCCGACACGCGAAGTGTAACGAAAATATGCTTTTCCCCAAGCAAAAAGAGCCTTCGCGGCTCTTTTTATTACTATTATTCTTTTACAGCTCCTCGGAATTTTCCTCGGGGGTCTCGTCGGGGATATCCTCGGAGATTTCTTCGGCGGTTTCCTCGACGATTTCTCCGACTTTCTCGGGAATAGTCTCGGGGGCGGGTTTACGGGTGGCGTAAACGATAAACATTATCACGCCGATAAGGAACATTCCTATCGACCAGAACTGCGACGGGGAGATACCCGCGACGAGCTCGCCGCGATGGTCGTCCCTTATAAACTCGACGAGGAAGCGGAAGACGGCGTAGGAGCAAAGGTAGACGGCGAAGCCGCCGCGATATTTCTTTTTAAGTGTGAGATAAGAGAGCACGCCGAACAGCAAAAACAGGAACGCCGCTTCGTAAAGCTGAGTCGGATGGACGGGGTTCGGGAGCTTCGGGAACTTTACGGCGAGGAAGAAATCGGTCTCTTTTCCGTAGCAGCAACCGGCGAAGAAGCAGCCGACGCGTCCGAAGCCGTGGCCGACGGTTATACAGCAGGCAATCGTCGGAAGCGCGCTCGACAGCTTCATATCGAGCTTTTTGCGGTAGCAGGCGTAGATTATAAGGAACAGCGCCGCGCCGCCGATAAGACCGCCGATAAAGGTTATATCGCCCGTTATCTTAAAGCCCTTCGACGGGTCCTCGATATAATCGTAAAGCGACTGGAAGAGCGCGGAGGTGAAGAAACCGAAAACTATTACGGCGACGCCGGTATAGAAGATAAAATCTATAAGCTTTTGGGTCAGGCCCACCTTTTTGCCGTAAAGATGCAGCACGGCGAAGGCGGCGAGTATTCCGACGGAAATCATTATTCCGTACATATGCACGTTTAAAAACAGCGGATCGGGAAGCATATAAACACCTCTTTTTAATTTTCGCGAATATTTTAACACAATCGGCGTCAAAACACAATAGTTTTATTGCAAAACGGGGAAAAGCGGAGTATAATGGAGCAAAACAACGGAGGTTTTTATATGGAAGACAAATTTTTCAACGTAAAAGAGACGACTATAAGCGTAAGCAGCGCGAAGCGCGCATACAAATTCATCCAGATAAGCGACACGCACATCTGCGCGTTCGACGAACTTTCGACTCCCGAGGAGAAAGAAGAAGCGATAAGCCACGAGACTCGCTGGGACTCCGTAAAAGCCGATTTCGCGCATCATTTCGGCGACCCGTTCGGGCCCGAGCAGGAAATCACCACCGTCGAAGCTTTTAAAAAGCTT
>JAZUJV010000025.1:0-6184 GCA_045642945.1 Eubacteriales bacterium
CGGCACCACGCGATGACCGAAGCGAAGGCGAACGCGAAAAGCAAAAGCGCGAAAAGATATTTCCCGAAAGCACCGAATAGAAAAGTAAAGATTTCTTCGCTATCGGTAAGACCGCCCGCGACGACGCAGAGCGCGGTGATAAGCGACACGAAGGCATCGAAAAGCACTTCGAAAACGCCGAGCGTCGCCTGAGTTTCGGCGTCGCCGCTTGAAGCGGAATGGGCAAGCGGCGAAGAGCCCATGCCTGCTTCGCCCGAAAAGACGCTTCTCGCGAAGCCCTCGCGCATAGTTTTAATAAAAACGAACGACGCCCCGCCGCCGAAAACGGCTTTTATATTAAAAGCGTCAAGGAAAATACGCTGCATCGCAAACGGAAGATTTTTTATATTAAAAAGCAGAAACGCGAGGCAGGAAAATATATAGACGGCGGAGAAAGCGGGAATAAGAAACGCGCTTATCGACGTTATACGCTTCGCGCCGCCGAAAACGGACAGCGCGGCGAGGAAAGACAAGATAGCGGCGACGAAAAGCGGCTTTACGCCGAAACGCGAAAAGATCAAAGCAAGCGCGCCCGTCTGGGCAAGGTTTCCCGTAAGAAACGACGCTAGCACGCAGAAAAGGCAAAAGGCAAAAGCGGCAAACGGCTTTCCTTTTTCTTTAAGTCTGTACGGTGCGCCGCCGTAGTTCACATCAAAGGCGGTTACGCGATTTTTTAAAGATATCGCTATCTCGGCGTATTTTAGCCCCACGCAGACGACCGAGCAGACGAGCGCCCAGAAGACGCTTCCGACGCCGCCGAGCTTTATTCCGTAAGTTACGCCGACGATGCTTCCGACGCCGACGGTGCCGCCGAGAGCGGTAGACAGCGCGGCGAAGGGAGAGATTCCGTTTTTATCTTTTTTAAAAGAGTTTTTTAAGCACAGGGCAAGCTTTTTTATAAAACCCGTTTTGAAAATCCCGCATTTATGATCGAAATACAGCCCCGAGAAAAAGATAAAAATCAAAGTCGGGAATCCGTACACGGCGTTTTTTATAAAGCTTAACAAAAAAGCACCTCTTTTTTTAAATATACGCTCCGCGGAAAAATATATTCGCGCTCGCGCGGAGTTGACATTCGGGCGAAGATATGATATATATTTATCAAAGAAAACATTAAAAACGGGGGCTTATAATGGAAACGGTATTCAAAAAATCGTTCAAAGGTTACGATACCGCGCAGGTCGACGAATATATCGTCGCGCTGAGCGATACTTACACCCGTAAGGAAAAAGAATTCGCCGAGAAGATACATATTCTCGAAACCGAAAACAACAAGCTTAAAGGCGCTATAAACCTTCTTCGCGACGAAGCGGAGGAGACTGCCGAGACGCACGAGGAAGAGCTCAAAGCGAAACAGAAGGAATACGACGCGCTTTGCGCCGAGGTCGGCGAGAAGATGGTCGTGGCGGACAAACGCGCCGCCGACATAATCAAGATAGCCGAAAAAGAGGCAGCTCTTATCATCGCGAAAGCGAAGACCGACGCCGAAAACGAGGCGAAGGCGACGAGAGCGAAAGCCGAGGAGGACGCCGAAAGGCTTATTGCCGACACCGAGGCGAAATGCAAAAAGCTTTCGGAAGCCGCCGAGGAATTCAGAAAAAAACAGGAAGAAATGAACAAATCGATGTTCGACACGGAAAAGAGCTTCGGCGACGCCATAAGCAAAATCCGCAGCGGCATCGCGGGAGAATAAAATGGGAATCAAAGAATATTTCGAGCGCGAGGACATTCGCGCACAGGCAAAAAAAGATTTATGTGAGATCGTCGCCATACCCTCTGTCGCATCATCGGCAGACGGAATTTACCCCTATGGAAAAGAATGTGCGAGAGCCGTCGACAAGGCGAAAGAGATAGCCGAAAGATACGGTTTTAAATGCGAAAACCACGAATATCACTGTCTTTCCGTGCTTTTCGGCGACAGCGAAAAGGAAGTCGGCATAGTCGCGCATCTCGACGTAGTTCCCGCGGGCGAGGGCTGGACCTTCGACCCCTATACGCTCGTTGAAAAAGACGGATTGCTTATCGGGCGCGGAGCGCACGACGACAAGGGACCGTTTATTCAGGCGCTCTACACTATGAGATATTTTAAAGAAAACGGGATAAAGCTTCCGTTCACGATAAGGCTTATTCTCGGCAGCGACGAGGAAGTCGGCAGCAGCGACCTCGCTTATTTCCGGAAGGTCAGAAAGCCGCCGATGTTCTCCTTCACGCCCGACTCCGAGTTCCCGGTATGTATCGGCGAGAAGAGCATTCTCGGCGTAAACGTAGATTTGGGTGAATTGCCCGAAAACGTTATCGACATCCACGGCGGCACGGTATCGAACGCCGTCGCGGGAAGAGCGTACGCGAAAATCAAGGGCAAAGTAAGCTTTAAAGACACCGAGTTCGTTAAAGCTGAAGCGGACGGGAACGACACGCTTATAAAAGCTATCGGCAAGACGGCGCACGCCGCGATGCCGGAAGCGGGCGTCAGCGCGATAAAATTGCTTATCGACGCGCTTATCGAGAACAAAATCGTAAGCGGAGACAGATTCGACTTTATCAGCAAAGCGACGGCTGAATATAAAGGCGAAACGCTCGGGATCGCCGCAGAAAACGAGGATTTCGGGTATCTTACCTGCGTCGGCGGAGTTTTGCAGGTCAAGGGCGGAAAGCTCTTACAGAATTTCAACATAAGATATCTTCCCGAATCCGATTATAAAGACCTCGTTAAGAATATCGAAGCTTCCGTCGCGTCTTTCGGCGGAAAGGTCAGCCTCACTTCGCAGTCGACGGGATATCACGTATCCGCCGACGACGAGAAGATAAAGGCGCTTACGAAAGCTTGTGAGGACGTGGTCGGATACGAATGCAAGCCCTACACCATGGGCGGCGGGACCTACGCGAGGTCTTTGCCGAACACCGTGGCTTTCGGCAGCGGAGTTCTTGAAGAAAGAAACCACCTCGGCGACGAGCACGGCAACGCGCACCAGACCGACGAATATATATCCGTAAAAGAATTCTTTATGGGAATGGAAATTTATTCCCGCGCGCTCGATAATCTTTCGGCGATACTTTGAACGTCGGAGGGCGAGATTTCGACCTCGAGCGCTATATCACGCTTTAACAGGGCGTCTGCTTTTAAATGGCAGACGCCTTTTTCTTCGTCAAAGGTCATCTCGGTCTCGACGCTTAAAATTTCTTCGTCGAAGGCGGCGAGTTTATCGAGAAGTACGTGGCGGGCGTTTTCCTCGGCTTCTTGGCGTGAAAGAATTATTTCGGCGGGAAAATATTCGTAATAGACGGCGCGATAGCGCGTTATCGGCAGTTTTATAAAGCCGAAAAGCGTTATTTTCTCCTCCGAAAAGACGGCGTCGGAGAAAGCGTAGGGGCTCTCGAAGGAGAAAAGCGAGGGGAGCTCTTTGCCGAGCAGGGCGGTTTTTACTTTCTCCGACGTTTTGCCGGAATAACGCTTTTCAATTTGTTTAAGCGGGATATCGAACTCGATTATCTCGGAGACGGCGGCGTATATCTTCCCTTTCGCGTGGACGGCGCGGAAAAGACCTTTATCGGTTTTCATAAACGGGTTTATCAGCAGCTCGCCTTTTCGGACCACCGCGCCGACGTTGACCTCTGGCTTGCCCTCGAATGCGTCGACGTCGAGGATATATCCGTCGCATTTCGCGGCGACGTAGTAACAGCCCGAGAAATTTTCTCTTTCGGGGGCTTTGACACGCTCGAGCACCGAGACTTTTATATTCGTTCCCTCGATGCTTATCGCGGCGGAGGAAAGCGCGCGCTCGCGCATTAACAGGAGGTTATTGTCGGCTTTCACGTCTATCGCGGGGATAAACGCGCCGACGGAAACGCCGATATCGGACAGGGCTTGTAAAATTTCCGCGTCGCTGACATGATCGTTGCCGACGACGGTTATCTCCCAGACGAAAAGCTCGGAAAAAAGCAGGAAAGCGCAGGAAAACAAGAGACCTATGAGAAGCCCGACGCGGTTTTTATGCTTTATCAGAGCGAAGGATATGCCGCCTCTTTTGCGCTCGGCGACGGCGATGCCGTTTTGTTCCGCGATTTTTATGACCTTTTCGGCGTCGAGGGAGGAAACCGAAAAATACGTCTTCCCTTCTTTATGGCTGACGCCGAAAAAGTTTATCTCCAAGCGGGCGAGCAGATTCGCGAGCGGCGGGAAAGAATTTTTCGAAGCCGAAAAAGAACAGTATCCGACGATATAATGGATGAATTTATAGAAATTCAAGCGAAAATATCCTCCCCTCGACGCAGGCGCGGTCTTTACTTAAATGGCGGAGCGTCATATTTTCGCCGACGATTTTTATTTCCGCGTTTCCGCCGACGAGCACGACGGATTTATCGGAATATTCTTTTATCTCCGAGCAGCCCTCGGAGAGCAAAACGCTTCCGCTTCGCACCTCGACGAAAAAGTTTTTTTCGCTTTTTAAATCCGCGAGAAGATTTTTCATAAAACCACCTACGCCCAAAATATACTCGGTAACAGGTGATTTTATGAAAGAAAAATCCATTTTAAAAGGCGGCGCGGAGCTCGCTTTGTTCGCGGCGTTCGCGCTTGTTTTGTGTATGCCTAAGTCTGTGTCGAAGGCGAGTTACGACGCGCTTTGCTTTTGCGCGAAGTCCGTCATACCGCCGCTTTTCGTCTCGACCGTGCTCGCAAAGGCGGCGGCGAAAAGCTTTATTTTTAAAAAATTGCCGCTGACCGCCGAAATTTTCATCATCGCGACGCTTTGCGGCTGCCCCGCGGGCGCGATATACGTAAAAGAGCTTTATTCGGGCGGCGAAATCGACGAAAAGGCGGCGGGATATCTTTTGTCTTTTTCGGCGGGGGCGTCGCTTCCCTTCCTCGTCGGGTACGTGGGAGCAGGGCTTTTCGGCGATATCTTTGCCGGATTAAAGCTCGCGGCGTTCCAGCTGACCGCGAAAGCTTTGATAGCGGTCATTTTTAAAAAAATCATTTTCAAAAAAGAAAAAATCCCGAAAGCGGCGGGAAAATCGAGGCGCGGGCTTTCGGAAGAGATAAGATCGGGCGCGGAGGCGATGATAACGGTTTGCGCGAGCGTCGTTTTTTTCGTTGCCGTCGCGAACGCTTTTTCGGATATCGTCGGCGCGAAAGGGTTTTTAAGAGATTTTATCGGCTCGGCGGCGGAGTTTTCGTCGGGATGCAAAGCGCTTTGCCGCTATGAGCACGGCTTTCTGCTTACGGCGTTCACCGTCGGACACGGGGGATTATCGGCGGCGGCGCAGATTATCGGGACGGCGGGCGGAGAAATCGATTTAAAATATTTTTTCGTCGGAAAGGCGGCGGAATGTTTTATAATAACGGCGCTTTCTTTTCTTTTCGGTTGACAAAAGGGGAAAAATAATGTATATTGATAAAAAAGCCCGAAGGGACGAAAAAGATGGAAGAACGCGAAGAGATCGAGCGTATATGCGCCAACTGTGAAAAATGCGTGAATATCGCCGAATCCGACGTCTGTATCTGCAAAGAGCACGGCGCGGTCAGCTCGGGGAGCGGATGTAAAAAGTTCAAGCTCGATTTGCTTAAAATCAAGCCGATGGCAAGGACTTTGCCCGACGCGGACGAGACGATTTTACTTGATATTTAACTTTTTTGATTTTTTTCAAAAAAGTTATTGACAAATTCTTTTCTTTGTGTATAATATTTCTTGCGCGCTCTCGAAAGGGATAGCGTAATATTAAAGATGCGGCTGTGGCGGAACTGGCAGACGCGCACGTTTGAGGGGCGTGTGGGCAACCATATGGGTTCAAGTCCCATCAGCCGCACCATTAAAACAAAACGAGTACGAAAGTACTCGTTTTTGTTTTAATCCGTAAGTATAAAGATGGGACTTGAAGGGAGCGTAATGAATGACACGCCGGAGGATTTGCCCCACGAAACCACGGTTTCGCGGGGACCCCATGTCAGAACGCGACTTGCCCGAGCCTGCAGGCGAGAACAAGTCCCATCAGCCGCACCAGAAAAAAGCACTTCGTAAGAAGTGCTTTTTTCAATGATATCCGTTCCTTTTGCCCCAAAACGGCAAGCCGTTTCGGGGACCCCATTCGGAACGGATGATATATCTTCGATATGATATCCGCCTGCGGCGGATGTTATACGCCTTCG
>JAZUJV010000026.1:0-10757 GCA_045642945.1 Eubacteriales bacterium
CGCGATGACCTCGACGGTCAGCCCGTCTATCATATATCCCGCCTCAATCATCCCGGGGAATCTGTAACCGTGCCGTCTTGTCAGCCCGCTCATCCCCGAATAAAAGTGCGTCAGATGGCTGTAACCGCTTTTAAAGCCTTCGAGAACCTGTTCGTAAATCGCGTCGGAATGTCCCATCGACGCGCATATTTTCTCTTCTTTAAGCCTTTTTCCGAGCTCCATCGCCCCGTCTAATTCGGGTGCGACGGACCATCTCGCTATGATGCCTTTGCCCTTTTCGAGTATCTTTTCGTAATGCTCTCTGCTTGGCGTTTTTAAATATTTCAGATCCTGCGCTCCCGCCTGATCCGGCGAAAAATAAGGACCTTCAAGATGCAATCCGTAAAAAGTCTCCCCGAAGGTCTCGTCTTTTTTTGCCTCTTTAAAGGTCGTAAAGCAGTTTAAAAGCTCGTCGTCGGGGCAGGTCAGCGTCGTCGGCAGAAAAGTCGCCGTGCCGTGAGAACAATGCGTTTCGGCAACGCGTAAAAAAGCGTCGCGCGTGCCGTCCATAAAATCGGCGCCGCCTCCTCCGTGAATATGAATATCTATAAATCCGGGCGAAACGTATTTTCCGTCGCCCGCGTCTCCGTCTTCGATAATTTCGGTAATGATACCGTCCGCGAAGATAACTTTACCGTCAATGATCCTGTCGCGTAAAATTATTCTTCCGCGTAAAAAATCTTTATTCATCAATAACTGCCACCGCAGTTGCCGCGATGCCCTCGCCCTTGCCGGTAAAGCCCAAGCCCTCTTCCGTTGTGGCTTTTATGCTTACCGCGCCCGTGCCGATACCCAGAGTGTCGGCGATGTTGCGGCGCATCGCGTCAACGAAAGGCGCAAGCTTCGGCGCTTCGCAGATAACTATCGCGTCGATGTTGTTTATCTCGCATCCCATCGTTTTAAGCATTCTTGCTATCTCCGAAAGAAGCTTAAGCGAGCTTATCCCCTCGTATTTTTCGTCGGTGTCGGGGAACCTTCTCCCGATATCGCCCAAAGCCGCCGCGCCCAAAAGCGCGTCGCATATCGCGTGCGTAAGCACGTCGGCGTCGGAATGTCCGAGCAAGCCCTTTTCATATTCTATCTCGACCCCGCCGAGAATCAGCTTTCTGCCCTCGACGAGTCTGTGTACGTCGTAACCCTGACCTACTCTTATCATCTGTTTTCCCCTCTGTTTCTCATCAGCGCCTCGGCGATGATAATATCGTCCGGCGTCGTAAGCTTCATATTGTTTTTTTCGCAAAAAACGTATTCTGTTTTTATCCCTATGCTTTCAAGCATCGACGTCTCGTCGGTAAACGTCTTACTGCCGTTTTTTACTCTCGCCTCTTCATAAAGGCTCTTTTTAAACGCCTGCGGAGTCTGCATGGCGATAAGCTTTTCTCTGTCGGGCGTGCTGTCCTTTTCGCCCAAAAGTCTTATCGTGTCGGTAACCTTCGTGCAAGCCGAAGATAACCCGTGCTCTTCCGCTTTTCCTAAAACTTCTTCGATAATTTCCGCCGTAACGAAAGGCCGCGCGCAATCGTGAACGCAGATGATCTCTCCGTGCGCCGCTTGGATTCCGTTATAGACCGAGTCGCTTCTCGCGTCTCCTCCGCGGACGAAAATAATATTCTTTTCCGTTTCGCGCTCCGACGCGAGACGCTTTAAATCATCCTCGTTTTCCGCCGAACAGACGACGATAATCTCCGATACCGAAGATTTTAAAAACGCCTCGAAAACGTATTCGAAAAGCGTTTTTCCGAGAATACGGATGAGCGGCTTGCTGACGCCGCCCATCCTTCTTCCGCTGCCTGCGGCAACGATTATTGCGCTTTTATCAGCCCTCGTAATCATAACCCATCTGCAAAGCCTTGGCGTTCAGTTCGCCAAGCTCGGGTTTGGATTTGGGCGCGGACGCTTTGATGCAGTCCATAAAATAATCTTTGTCGAAAATTCCCGTCTTCTTAACGAGATATCCGAGAACGATAACGTTCGCAAGCTTCGCTATTCCTTGGTCGTTCGCCATCTGCGTTGCGGGGATAGCGTATGCCTTAACGTCTTTTCTCGACGGTTCGCAGTCGATAAGCGCGCTGTCATAGACGATAACGCCGTCTTTAACGACCTTGCCTTCGAATTTAAGAAGCGACGGCTTGTTCATAACTATAAGAATGTCGGGCGCGGTAACGAGCGGCGAACCGATGGGCTCGTCGTCTATGTTGACCGAACAGTTGCATGTGCCGCCGCGCATTTCGGGACCGTAAGAGGGAAGCCAGCTTACCTGTTTTTCCTGCTTCATTCCCGCGACGACAAGCTGCTTGCCCGCAAAGAGGATACCCTGACCGCCGAATCCGGCTAAAAGTATGGCGCTCATTTCGTTTCCTCCTTCGTGATGTCTTTATAAACGCCCAAAGGATAATGCTCCATCATGTTTTCGCGAAGCCATTCTATGGCCTTATCGGGAGCAAGACCCCAGTTCGTCGGGCAGGTGGAGAGGACTTCGATTATCGAAAGACCTCTTTTGTTAATCTGGTTTTCAAAGCCTTTTTTAATTGCGGCTTTCGCTTTGCGGACGTTCTGAACGCAGTCTACCGCGACTCTTTCCGCGTAAGCGACGCCGTCAAGCGTGCTGACCATTTCGCAAACTCTTATCGGGTTGCCCTGGATCTCGCGGATTCTTCCGTAAGGCGAAGTCGTCGTAACCTGACCGAGAAGCGTCGTCGGCGCCATCTGACCGCCCGTCATACCGTAAATCGCGTTGTTTACGAAAATTATCGTGATATTTTCGCCTCTCGCGCCGACGTGTACGGTTTCGGCAGTACCGATTGCCGCCAAGTCGCCGTCGCCCTGATAGGTGAATACGTTAAGCTCGGGGTGCGCTCTCTTTACGCCGGTAGCAACGGCGGGAGCTCTTCCGTGAGGCGCTTCGACCATATCGCAGTTGAAATAGTTATAAGCAAAAACCGAACATCCGACGGGAGCTATGCCGACGGTGGTATCTTCGATACCGAGCTCGTCGATAACTTCCGCGACGAGACGGTGTATTATGCCGTGGGTGCAGCCGGGACAGTAATGAAAAGGAACGTCCGTGAGTGCGTGCGGCTTCTGGAAAACAATCATTTCGTTTCTCCTTCCGCGTATTCTTCGATCTTTTTGAGTATTTCTTCGGGGGAGGGGATCATACCGCCCGTTCTGCCGAAGTGATAAACGGGCTTCTTGCATTCGGTGGCGACCTTTACGTCGTTTACCATCTGACCCATGTTCATCTCGACGGATAAGAAGCATTTCGCCGTGTCCGCGAGCCTGCCCAGCTCCTTCTTCGGGAACGGCCAGAGCGTGATAGGTCTGAACAGACCCGCTTTTATACCCTTCTTTCTCGCGTTGCGGACCGCGGTCTTCGCGATACGGGAGGTAATGCCGTAGGCGACGAGAACTATGTCGGCGTCTTCGGTAAGATATTCTTCATATTTGACTTCGGTCTCTTCGATCTTCGCGTAGCGCTCGAATCTCTCGATGACCGTCTTTTCAAGCGTTTCGGGCTCGATATAAAGCGAGTTGATAATGTTGTGAACTCGTTTTCCGCCGTGTCCTACGCAAGCCCAGTCTTTTTCGGGGATAACTCTCTCGGGCTTTGCCTCAAAGTCGACGGGCTCCATCATCTGACCGAGTGCACCGTCGGCGAATATCATACAGGGCATACGGTAAATGTCGGCAAGGTCGAAAGCTTCGCCGGTAAGCGTCGCCATTTCCTGAACCGAGTTCGGCGCGAGAACTATGATATGTCCGTCGCCGTGGCCAAGCGCCTTCGTCGCCTGGTTATAGTCGCTCTGTGCGGGCTGAATACCGCCAAGTCCCGGACCGCCGCGCTGTACGTTTACGATAACGCAGGGCAGGTCGGAGCCGATTATATAAGAAATACCCTCGCTTTTAAGCGAAATTCCGGGGGAAGACGAGGAGGTGATAACGCGCGAGCCCGTGCTTGCCGCACCGAGTACCATGTTGATCGCCGCTACTTCGCTTTCCGCCTGAAGCGAAAGTCCGCCGCGCTTCGGCATATTTTTCGCCATATATTCCGAAAGCTCGGTCTGCGGGGTGATGGGGTAACCGAAGAAAAGCTTACAGCCGGCGCGTATCGCGGCTTCCGCTATCGCTTCGTTGCCCTTCATAAGAAGTTTCTCTGCCATTTTCATTCACCTCTTTCAACGGTAATAACGACGTCGGGACACATCGTCGCGCACATAGCGCAGGCGATGCACTTTTCCTGCTCGGTTACGGAAGCGGGATGATACCCCTTCGCGTTAAGCTTGCTTTTGTCGAGCGCGATGATCTTCTTCGGGCAAGCCGTAACACAAAGTCCGCAGCCTTTGCAAAGGTCTGTCTTGAATGTTACTTTGTTCATGTCTATTCCTCTTTTTTGTTAAAAAAGTTTTTTCGTAATGTCTGTTATCGGCGTAAAGCCGTCAAGCGTCAGCCAATCCGGCGCGGTGCTCAAAACGAGAGGGAGATTCGCTATCTCCGAAAGTTCTTCCGCGTATTTCACGGCGTCATGAACACACTTTTCGTCCGTCTCGGCGCCGAGGTTGCTGTTGTTGATTATCCCCGAAAATTTAAGTCCCGAGGCGCGTTCTATCCCTTTTAAAACGTCTAACGCGTCGTACGGCTCTTTCGTAACGTATCTGTATCTGTTATAAACGAAATACATCGTGTAGGAAGCGTTTTCGTAAGCGTCGTGCGAAAATCCGAGCACCGCCGCCCCGTCGGGGTCTCCGCCGACGTCGGCTATCGAATACCCCTCTCCGCTGAAAATCTTTTCATAATCAGGCGGCAGCGCGGGTATGTCCACGTTCGTGTTCGCGTATATCGGAATAAGCGTCTCGACGCCCGCTTCTTTTAAAAGTTCCGCGTTGTCCGCGCTTCTGAAATAAGGGTTTACGATGTCTAAATCCGCGACTCTGCATTTTTCGCCCTTTTTCGCAAGCGCAAGCGCGATATTCACGGCGACGTTCGTTTTTCCCGCCCCGTAAGGCCCCGATATAACCGTTATTTTGTTTTTTACAAGCTCAAAAAGTTCCATTTATGCGTTCTTTTCCTGACCGCGAAGAATGTCTCCCGCCTTCGCGCTGTCGATCTCAAGATAAAATTCCATTCCCGCGTGCGGCGTCGATTCTATCGGGTTCATCTCGGTATCGTACATCTTCCCGATAATAATATCTCTGCCGAAGCTCTTCGGCGAAAGTAAATTCGCTCCCTCTCCCGAAGTCATCTTGTTGCGCTGATAGCATTTCGCCAGTCCCTTTTCTTCGTCGTATTCGGTAACGGTACAAAGAAACGGTCTGTCGGCGATATATTCGTTCCTGTCGACGACGTTCGCGTTTTCCGACGGCGAGGAATAATAATATCCGTTCCCGTATTCGCGGTGGCTGACGCTCTCCGTCTCGCGTAAACACCTTTCGTCAAAAGGTCTCCCCGCGAAATAGTCGTCTATCGCTATTCGGTAAGCGTTCGTTACGGCGGCGGTGTAATAGGCGCTCTTCATTCTGCCTTCTATCTTAAAAGAATCTATCCCCGCGCCGACCAGATCGCCTATTTTGTCTATCATTCTCATATCGCGGGAAGAGAAAACGTAGGTCCCGTTTTCGTCCTGCTCGGCTACCGCCGTCTCCCCGTGCTTTTCCTCGCGAAGATAATACTGCCAACGGCAAGGCTGCGCGCATCTGCCTCTGTTCGAGTCGCGCCCCGTGTAATAGTTCGAAAGCAGACATCTTCCGGAATATGAAACGCACATCGCCCCGTGGATAAAACATTCTATTTCCAAGTCCTCGGGAACGTTTTCGCGGATTTTCTTTATTTCTTCGAGCGAAAGCTCTCTCGCAAGCACTATTCTCTTTACGCCCTGCGCGTGCCAGAATTTACAGGCTTCCGAATTCACCGTGCTCGCCTGCGTCGATAAGTGTATCTCGGGCTCGTGCGCGATGTTTTTTAATGTCGCCATGACCCCGGGGTCGCTCACGATATACGCGTCGGGCTTTGATTTATCAAGCTCGCCTATATATTCGCGTAATTCGCCAAACTCGTCGTCGCGCGGCATCGTGTTAAGCGTAACGTAAACTCTTTTGCCTCTTTCGTGCGCGTAATCGAGCGAATTTTTAAGATCCTCAAACCCGAAATTTCCCGCGCTCGCGCGCATCCCGAACTTGTCGAGAGCGCAATAAACCGCGTCCGCGCCGTAATCTATCGCGTATTTAAGCTTTTCCGGGTTTCCCGCGGGCGATAAAAGCTCGGGAACTTTCTTATCCTTCATAGGTCCCTTCTTCAATTGCTTTGTTGTCCTTCTTCACCTGAACGACGTTGTTCTCGTGTGCGCTCGCCGTGGCGGCGTAATAGGTCTTTCCGGCGTTGTTCGAAACGAAGAAATAGGCGTTTATCTCTTTTCCGTTCTTGTTAAGCGGAGCGGATGGGAACATCGTCGCCGAAAGCGCGTCGTAACCGGGGTTGCTTATCGCTCCCGGAGGCAATCCTTCGTAAAGATAGGTGTTGTAAGGCGATTCGTAAGAAATATCTATATTCGAAGAATCCTTTTCTCTCTCGGGCAAAACGTATTGTATCGTCGCGTCGCTCTCAAGCTTCGGGAAAGTCTTCGAATGCGAAAGTCTGTTGTGGAAAACGTAGGAGATATATTCGAAATCCGTCGCGTCCAACCCCTCGCTCTGTACCATCGACGCGAGCGTTACGAGCTGGTCGAGCGTCAGACCGTACTTGTCGAGCATGGTTTTCTGATAAGTCTCGCCGTCGCCGTTTTCTTTGACGAAATCCTTATAGAACTTGTCGTTGAAGGCGTTGAGCATCTTGTTGATGACCGCGACCTCGCTCGAATCGGTATAAAAATCGTAGGTATCGGGATAAAGATATCCTTCAAGCCGATAAATTCTCGTCTCGGGATATCCCGCCTCATCAAGCGCCTGAACGAACTCGTGCTTGAACGGATATTCGTTTATCGCCTCTTTAAATCCTTCCTTCGTGCCTATCCCGTTCTTGACGAAAAGCTCTATCATCTGGTCGACGGTAAAGCCCTCGGGAATGGTAAGACGAACGACCTTTCTTTCAACGGCGCTGCTCGTGAGCGCGGTGATTATCTGCGAGTAGTTGTATTCGTATTTGAGCGTTCTGTCGCCCGATATATATTTCGACTGCTCGTCGCCGCTTCCGCGGTATTTCATATAAAGCTTATATACCCAGCCGTATTCTATAACGCCGTTTTCCTCGAGTATAGCCGCGACGACATCGTCGGTGGCGTCCTCGGGGATCGTAACGACTACCGTGCCCTTGTCCGAAACGAGCGCGAAAACGTCGTTGCCTATCGTGATAATAAAATACGAAAGATACGCCGAAATGATCGCGACGATAAGAATATAAATTATCGCCTTCGGTATCGCCGACAGCTTCGAAAGTACACCGCCCGCTTTTTTAAGCTTGCCTTCCTTCTCCTCGCCGTCTTCGTCTTCCGTTTCCTCAACGATCTTCGGCTCCTTGCCCGTCGATTCGGTAAAGTGCGAACTTATCTCCGGCGATACGTGGTCTTCGCCCTCGTTGGTAAGGTGGTTGAAAATGGTGTCGGGAATTTCCGCCTCCGCCATCTCCTCGGGGGTGATCGGCTTCACCTCTTCGTCGGGATTTTCCTTTGAGGCGAGCGCACCGACAAGGTCGTCGACCTTTATCGTGTGGTTTTTCCCCTCCGAAACGTCGGTTACGAATCCGGCGTAATCGTCGTCATCGTCCTCCATATCGGCAAGAATCGGTATGACCACGTCATCTTCCGCGTTTATTTCGTTTTTTTCTGCCTTGCCGCCGTCGAAAATCTGTACGTCGCCGTCGATATCCTCTTCGGGCTTGGAGTTTTCGGTATTCTCGGTTTCCGCGGGAATGTCTTTAAGTATGCGGAAAAGCTCGTCTGCGCGGCTCTGGTTGTTTTCTGCCATATCAAAGCTCCGTTCTTTTTTGGCTTCACATCAAAAATATGAAGCATAAAAATCCGACTAAAAGCAAAAGGAAGGTCGGCGAAAGGAAAACCTTTGCCCAATGCTCCGCGCTCTTCGGCGGAAGCGTTTCCGTCGGCGGGTCGTCGGAATAGTCGTAACAGATGTTTTCGACTCGCGAAAGCATCAGCATCAGCGAAACGCCGGTAAGAACTATAAGTACGAATCCTATAAAATACGTTCCGTTCTTAACGACTGTTACGCGCAAAAATCTGTCGCTCGCGTAAATCGAAAGCGCGTTGCTCATAAGGTGAAGCACCGTCGCGGGAATTATCGACCTCGAGACCGCCGTAACGAACCCGAGAAGTATCCCCGTGAAAAGATATATAAAGAAATTCTCCACCGAAAAATGCATCATCGCGAAGCAAAGCGCCGTGATGATTATCGTGTTTCCCGTCCCGTACCTGCGGTATTCCGAGAAAAGTATCCCGCGGAACAGGAATTCCTCGCAAACCGCGGGGATGATTATAAGCGAAATGATTTTTTCAAAGTTGTTCGCCGCTTCGGCGTCCCCCTCGAAAGCATCATAGAAATTCACAAGCAACGCCACCGTGCCCCCGCGCACGAAATACACGAATTTTATAAGCAGCATCCCGCTTATAAAAAGCATCGCCGCGAAGATGAGGAAGAGTATCTTAACGCCCTTTTTCGAAACGATATACATTTCCGAATCGAACTTTTTGCCCTTCGCGAGATAATAAATAAGGCAGGGAAGCCCGATAACGATAAGCTGAATAACGCCTATCGCCGCGTAAACGTTCGTTTCGGCGGATAGATTTTTTATCGCGTAGCCGGAGATCTGCATGACTGCGAAAATAAATATCATCAAAGCCGGCGCCGTGAACGCGGGACTTTTCAAAAGCGTTTTAGTATTCTCGTTCATGCCTATCTCCTTTCAAAAATTTTCAAAAATAACTTTATCTTATCGACTCTTTAATATTCATCGCCGTTTCGCTGCCATAGAGCAGTTCGACGAGCTTAAGCCCGAATTCGTGCGATACGCCCATACCCTCGGCGGTAACGAAAATGTCGTCATGCTCGACCTTTTTGCCGGTAACGTTCGCGTTTTTAAGATATCCCGCGAAGCTCGGGTAAACGGCGGCGTTTCTGCCGTCAAGAAGCTGCATTTTGCCCAATATCGACGGCGCGGCGCATATCGCCCCGATATAGATACCGCGGTTCACGCAATATTCGATAAGCGCGTGAACGCCCGCGTTCTTGTCAAGATATTCCGTCCCGGGCATCCCGCCGGGAAGCACGAGCATATCCATATCTTCTTTTCTTACTTCGTCCAAATGGATGTCCGCCGTAACGGTTATCCCGTGCGAGCCCGCTATCGAAAGCCCGTTTTCCGTGGCTACGAATTTAACGTCCGCGCCCGCTCTTTTCAAAAGGTCGGCGGGAACTATCGCTTCGCTTTCCTCGAAACCTCTCGCGAGAAGAATATATACTGTTGCCATTTTTAATTCCTTTCGGTTTTTATATGTCCAGCTCGGGCATGATCTTTTTTATCCTCGCGACCATCTCTTCGTGAATGTCCTCGCGAGTGCGGATGTGCCCGTTTTCACTGCAATCTATCGTTATCCATCCGAGCTCGGAAGCGGAATACAAAGCCGCCTTATAGCTCTTTTCGAGATAATCGAAATTCCGCTCGTGAATGTCCATCTTGACTCCCGTTTCTCTGCTGCGCTTCTCGATAAGCTCTCGCGATATCTCGGGCGGTAAACAAAGATAGACTACCGCGTCGGGCTTCGGGATACCGAGCTTGCCGAACTCGAAATCCATAAGCCATTTAAGAAACTCTTTTCCCTCGCTCTCGCCAAGCTTCGAAAGCTGGTGAACGGCGTTCGCCGAGGTATATCTGTTCGCGAGAATGACCTTTCCCGCCTCGTGATCCTTCTTCCAGTCGAGCATATACGAACAGTACCTGTCCACCCCGAAAAAGCTCGAAGCGGCATAGGCGTTCACGGCGTTCGGGTCGTCGCCGAACCGCCCGCTCAAATACATCTTGACCTGCGCGCTCATTTCGTCGTCGTAGGTCGGGAACGAAAGACAGCGATAAGGTATTTTGTTTTCGGAAAGCGTCTTCCCGAGCAATTCGGTCTGGGTCTGCTTGCCCGAGCCGTCAAGCCCGTCTATCGCGATAAGGTGAGTTTTCATAAACAGATTATACCTTCCCATTAAACAAATATCCAATTTATAAATATACCACGTTCTTTATTAAAAATCAAGAAAAACGCGTCAATTTACCGTCTTCTTTCTCAATTATTTTATCTTCTTTCGCGTAATCGGTTGCAAAAATCGAAAAATATGGTAAAATACCTTCGAAAGGGAAGTGAATAAATGAAAAATCGCCTTATAAAAACGCTGCTCATCCTTGTTTTCGTGCTCTGCTTCTGCTCTCCGCTCGCCGCTTCGGCGCTGACGCCCTGCTACGAGCCGACGGAAGAATATAAACAAAGCGAATATTACGATAAACTTATCGAAGTCGAGCTGACTGGCAACTACCATAAAGATATCGTCGCCGTCGCACTTACACAGGTTGGCTACCACGAGGGGAATTCCATAAAAGACCTCGGCGGTAAAGACGCCGCCGGCAGCGGAAACTATACCGAATACGGTTATTATTGCGACCTTCAGGCCGAATGGTGCGCGCTGTTTATAAGCTGGTGCGCCCGTCAGGCGAAGATACCCGAGAGCGTTATCTGT